>JBGQGN010000096.1:0-9815 GCA_041497395.1 Methylomirabilia bacterium | reverse complement strand
CCGTCCGCACCCAGTCCTGGGCAGGCGCGCGGGCGGCGCCCCGCCCTCCAGGGGCGCGGCCACTCGGCCGACGGGTGGCCGTCACCCGTGTCCACCCACCTCCCCGCCGCGCCTTCGGCGGATTCGTTCACGGGCTCTCAGTTGAGGAGCCCGAGGAGTCGATGCAGCTCGGCGCGAGCCGGCCGGTAATGAGGCGCAATGGCGAGCGCGACGCGCAGCTGGGCGATGGCGGCGTCGAACTGTCCGAGCTTCACGTACACGCGAGCGAGGTTGACGTGCGGGTAGTGGCGGGGCTCGTAGCGCGCCGCCCCCATCGCCTTCCGGAGCCAGGGCACCGCATCCTTCGGTCGGCCGAGCGCGATCAGGTACGAGCCGATGTCGTTGTAGGGGTTGCCGAACCCAGGATCGACCTCGATCGCCCGGTGGCACTCCCGGATCGCCCCCTCGTAGTCCCCCTTGGCGGACAGCGTCCAGCCCAGAAAGGTGTGAGCCTCCGCCGTCGGCACGCACGCGAGAGATTGCTGGTAGAGGGTGATCGCCCCGTCCAGGTCGCCTTGCATCTGCGCGGCATAGGCGGCCCGGAAGTAGGTTTCCGCTTGCCGACCCGCTTCGTGGTCCACGTGGGGCTCCGTCGGCCGAGCATGGGCGGGCGGCGCGCTGCGTGTCAAGCCGAGGCGTGGCGCGATGCTTCGCGAGCGGCGGCGCCGGGGCGCTTCGGCCACGGTGCGGTCGCGAGGCGTTCGATGGGGCGACCCAGGCAAGGCGTGTTCCTCGACGTGCGGGGGCGGGTGGTGGATCGGGGCCGGCTCATCGAGGATGAGGGGGTCTCGCCGTCCTTTTTCCCCGCGCAGAGGTGCTTGCCGAGGGCGCCGACGTCCCATGCGGGCAGTAAATAGTGATTTTAAAAGGTTAAATAGATCGCTCTGCCGTGCTTGTTCCCATTCGATGCCTTGTGCTATCGTCAAAGCCAGTATTGAGTCCGTCCCAGGAGGAGCTGATTAGATGCTGTTTACTCTAGTTGCTGGTTTCTTCTCGAATGACATGGCTATTGACCTGGGAACGGCCAACACCCTCGTATATGTCAAGGGCGAGGGCATCGTGCTCAATGAGCCCTCCATCGTCGCGATCCACCAAGCCGACAACACCGTGCTGGCCGTCGGCAAAGAGGCCAAGGCGATGCTCGGGCGCACGCCCGGCAACATCGTGGCCATCCGCCCGCTCAAGGACGGCGTCATCGCGGACTTCGACGTGACGGAGAAGATGCTGGGCTACTTCATCCGTCGCGTGCGCAAGCGTCGCGCGCTCGTGCGCCCGCGCATCGTGATCGGGGTGCCGTCCGGGATCACGCAGGTCGAGAAGCGCGCGGTCCGGGACTCGGCGATGCAGGCCGGCGCTCGCGAGGTCTACCTGATCGAGGAGCCCATGGCGGCCGCGATCGGTGCCGGGATGCCGATCACCGAGCCGGGCGGTAACATGGTCGTCGACATCGGGGGCGGGACGACCGAGGTCGCCGTCATCTCGCTCTCGGGCATCGTGTACTCGCGGTCCGTGCGGATTGCCGGCGACGAGATGGACGAGGCGATCGTCCAGTACATCCGCAAGAACTACAATCTGCTCGTGGGCGAGCGGCGGGCGGAAGAGATCAAGATCCGGCTGGGCTCGGCCTATCCGATGGGCGGAGAGCGCCGGACGATGGAGGTCAAGGGCCGCGACCTGATCGACGGCATCCCGAAGACCATCGTGATCGGCGACGACGAGATCCGCGAGGCTCTGCGGGAGCCGATTATGACGATCGTCGACGCCGTGCGGACCGCGCTCGAGCGGACGCCGCCCGAGCTCGCGGCCGACATCGTGGACAAGGGAATCGTGCTGACCGGCGGCGGTGCTCTCCTCAAGGGGCTCGACCTCCTGCTCCGTCAGGAGACCAACTTGCCCATCACGGTCGCCGAGGATCCGCTCTCGTGCGTGGCGCTCGGGACGGGCAAGGTGCTCGACGAGCTCGACCTCCTGAAGAAGGTTGCGATCCCGACCTGATCGCTCCGGAGGGTCCGGCGTGCTTGACCTGCTGGTCCGCTACCGGAAGTACTCGATCCTGGGGCTTGTCGTGGTGGCGGCCGTGGCGCTTCTCACCGCGCAGCAGACCCGCCCCGGCGAGGGACTTTGGCTTGCCGAGGGGATCGCCGCCGTCACGGCCCCGGCGCAGATGGCGTTCGCGCGCGTCCACCGCAGCGCCGCCTCGCTCTGGACCGGGTACCTCGACTGGAAGCACCTCCGCGTCGAGGTGGCGCGATTGCGGGCCGAGACCGTCGCCCTCCGGCTCCGGCAGCTCCGGCAGGAAGCACTCGAGGCCGAGAACCTGCGACTCCGGACCCTGGCGACGCTCCGCGAGCGGCTGCCCGAACGGACGCTCGGGGCGGAAGTCGTGGCACGGGACTGGAACGGGTTTACCCGGGGCCTCACGATCGACCGCGGGCGCACCGATGGCGCGGAGCGCCTCTCGGCCGTCATCGTGACGAGCGGGGTTGTCGGGCGGGTCGCGGTGCTCCGCCGCCAGTCCGCCGTCGTGCAGGTCCTCACGGATCCCGCGTCGAGCATCGGCGGCGTCGTGCTGCGGACGCGCGCCCAGGGACTCGTGGAGGGGGTTGCGGGCGGCCGGCTCCGGATCAAGCTGGCCGTGAGCGAGGAAGCCCTCCAGCCGGGCGATCTCGTGGTGACATCGGGGATCGGGGAGCTCTTTCCCAAGGGGCTGCCGCTCGGACGGGTCCTGCGGGTCTACTCCCCGACCGGGCTCTTCCGCACGGCCGAGCTCGAGCCCGCCGTCGATCTCACGAGCGTCGAGGAAGTCCTCGTGCTCCCACGCGGGACGGGCGGGGATCGCGCCCCGGCGTTCCCGGAGTCCTGAGCCGTGCGACTGCCCCTCTACGTGCTGGCCGTCAGCGGGGGGGCGCTCGTCCAGTTCACGGTCGTCCCGGTGGTGGGCGTGGGCGGCATCGTGCCCGACGTGCCGGTCGTGCTGACGGTGCTGCTGGCGCTCCGCTACGGCGCCGAGGCGGGGTGCCTTACGGGCTTCGCGCTGGGCCTCGCGCAGGACGCGGTGGCCGGCGGACCGCTCGGTCTGCACGCCCTGTCCAAGGCGCTCCTCGGCTTCGTGGCCGGCGACCTGCCCCGCTGGGTCCTCGTCACGCGGCCGATCGTCCCGGTGGGCCTTGCCATCCTGGCCACGATCGTGGACGGGCTCGCGCGCTTCGCCCTGCTCCAGCTCTTCCACTACCCTGCGCCGCTCGGCGAGATCTTCACGCGAGTCATCGTCCCCCAGGCGGGGTATAACGGCATCCTGGCCGCCGCCGCGCTGGCCTGGCCCGCGGGCCGGCTGCTGTCGCGCGGATGATCCGCCCGCGCGCCACGCCCGTCGCTCCGCGGCTCCGGCTGCGGCTCCTGGCCTCCGCGCTGGGCATCGCGTTCCTCCTGGTCGCCGGTCAGCTCGCGAATCTCCAGATCCTGAGCGGCGAGCGGCTGGCGGCGCTCTCGGACCGGAATCGGCTGCGGCTCCGGCCCATTGCGGCTCCGCGGGGAATCCTGTTCGACCGGACAGGGCTCCCGCTGGTCGACAATCGGCCGGCCTTCACGCTGGTGGTGGTGCCCCGCGACGTCCCGGATCTCGGCGCGGTGGTCGATCGGCTGGCACGACTGCTCGCGGTCCCCGAGACTGAGCTCCGGGACCGGCTGGCGCGCGTCTCGTCGGACTCGCCATGGCCGATCCGGCTCGCGCGTGGGCTCACGCTCGAGGAGGTCGCCCGTGTGGAGGAGTGGCGGCTCGATCTGCCGGGCGTGACGGTCGAGGTCGAGCCCCAGCGCGCCTACCCGGGCGTCCGCTTCGCGGCCCACCTCCTCGGCTACGTTCGCGAGGCCTCGGACCAGGACCTCGGGCGGAACGGCGCGCGCCGGGGCGATCTCGTCGGGCAGACCGGGCTCGAGCGGCTTCACGACGAGCACCTGCGGGGCCGGGACGGGGGCGAGCAAGTCGAGGTGGACGCCTACGGGCGATTGATCCGGACCCTCGACCGGCAGGAGCCGCTGCCCGGCGCGCACATGTGGACGACGATTGACCGGCGGATCCAGCAGGCGGCCGAGGACGCGCTCGGCGCGCGCGCGGGCGCGATCGTGGTCATGGATCCGCGCAACGGCGACGTGCTCGCACTGGCCTCCCACCCGGCGTTCCCCGTCGAGCGGTTCGCGCGGCCGCTGGATCGCGAGACGTGGCTCGCGCTGGTGCAGGATCCGGCGCGGCCGCTCTTGAACCGGGCCGTGCAGGGGATCTACCCCCCGGGCTCGCTGTTCAAGATCATCGTCGCCGCCGCGGGCTTGCAGGCTCAGGTCATCACGCCGTTCGACCGCCTGTCGTGCCCACGGCAGTGGATGTTCGGCGGGCGTCCGTATCACAACTGGGAGGACCACGATCGGGGGGCGCTCACGCTCCACGAGGCACTGCAGTTCTCCTGCAACACGTTCTTTTACCAGCTCGGCTTGAAGGTGGGACCCGAGAAGATCGCCCAGATGGCCGAGGCGTTCGGCCTCGGGCGCGTGACGGACAGCGGGCTCACCGGGGAGCGGCCGGGACTCGTGCCCTCGCCGGTCTGGAAGCGCGAGACGCTCAAGGACAAGTGGCATCCGGGCGACACCGTGAGCCTGTCGATCGGCCAGGGCTTGATCACCGTCACGCCGCTCCAGGTGGCGCGCATGATGGCGGCCGTCGCGAACGGCGGCACGCTTTGGAAGCCCCGTCTCGTCGACCGGGTCGCGACCGCGGACGGGCGACTCATCCGCGAGGAGGCGCCCCAGATTCAGGGGCGGGTCGAGGTGGCCCCGGTCATCTTCGACTTCCTGCGCGAGGCCCTTGGCGCGGTCGTCGCGGAGGGCACGGGCAAGCAGGCCCGGGTGCCCGGCGTGACCGTCGGCGGGAAGACCGGCACCGCCCAGACCCACGAGTTCCGGAGCGACGCCGAGCGCAAGCGGCGGGACCAGGACCACGCGTGGTTCGCGGGTTTCGCCCCCCTCGAGGACCCGCAGGTCGTCGTCGTCGTGTTCGCCGAGCGGGCTGGGCTCGGCGGCCAGGTTGCGGCGCCGATCGCACGTGAGGTCCTCAAGGCCGTCTTCCTCGAGAAGGTCGCTCGCGCGGACCCCCCGAGATGAGGTCGCTGCGCCCTCCTGCGCGTCCGACCGCCGGCAGGGCTCCAGGCCTCCGCGGCGCGTCCCGCGGATGGGCCTGAGCCGTGCTGCGCGTCGATCGCCGGCTCCTGGTCCAGTTCGACTGGCAGCTCTTCGGCCTGGCCGCGCTCCTCATCGTCGCGGGACTCGTGACGGTGTCGACGCTCGTGCCCCGCCTGGGCGCCCGGCAGCTGATCGCCCTCGGGATCGCGACGGTGGCCGCGATGGTCGTCGTCGCCGTCGACTACCGCACGCTGGCGCGCTGGGCCTGCTGGGCCTACGGCCTTGGCTTGCTGACCCTCATCGGCGTCCTGCTGGCTGGGCGCTCCGCCCTCGGGGCGCGTCGCTGGATCGCGATGGGCCCGATTGGCCTTCAGCCGTCGGAACTCTTCAAGCTCGCGTTCATCGGGACGCTGGCCGTGTACCTGGCGGCCCGGGAGTCGTACCGGCCCGGCTGGGACCGTGTGCTCATCCCGTTGGCGCTGACGCTCCCGGCGGTCGGCTTGATCGTCAAGCAACCCGACCTCGGAACGGCTCTCACGCTTCTGCCGGTGGCGGCCGCCCTGATCATCGTGGGCGGCGCCCGCTGGCGCCATCTCGGAATGCTCGCCGGCTGCGGCCTCGCGGTCCTGCCGGTCTTCTGGTTTCTCCTTCGCGACTACCAGCGCGAGCGGATCCTCGTGTACGTCGACCCATCGCGGGATCCGCTCGGCAGCGCGTGGAACGTGATTCAGGCCAAGATCACCATCGGCTCCGGCCAGCTGGCGGGAAAGGGACTCTTCGGAGGCACCCAGAGCCGCCTGGCCTTCCTGCCGGAGCGCCACACCGACTTCGTATTCGCCGCCTTCGCCGAATCGTGGGGGTTCCTCGGGGCCATTGGGTTGCTCATCGTGTACGTCCTGCTCGTGCTCCGCGGCTTCGAGGTCGCGGCGACCGCGCGGGACGCGCTCGGCAGCCTGCTCGCCACCGGGGCCACCGTGCTTCTCGCCACCCAGGCGCTGATCAACCTGGGGATGGTGACGGGGCTTCTTCCGGTGGTGGGCATTCCCCTCCCCTTCGTCAGCTACGGCGGCTCGGCCCTCCTGACGGCGGTCGGCGCCGTCGCCCTGATTGCCAACGTGCGGATGCGTCGCTTCGTCTGAGCCATGCCTCTCCGTCTCCGTCCGATCCGTCCCGCGGGATCTGAGCGCGATGGCCCCCGTCGGCCGGTCGTGCGCCCGCGCGCGGAGCGGCCCGGGGGCCGGGATGGCCCGGGCGGACCTGGCGTCTCTGCGGGAGCCACCGACCTATGGCACGCCACATCGTCGTCAACGCCGGAATCAGCGAGACCCGCGTCGCCGTCCTCGACGGGGGCGTCCTCACCGAGCTCTTCGTCGAGCGCCGCCGCCACCGGTCCATTGTCGGGAGTGTCTACAAGGGCGTCGTAACGAACGTCCTGCCCGGCATGCAGGCCGCGTTCGTGGACATCGGCCTGGCCAAGGACGCTTTCCTCTACGCCGGCGACTTCATCGCCAACCTCGGCGAGTACGAGCGGATGATGCTGGCCGAGGAGGAGGAAGTGGACATCGAGCTCGACGGCGAGGACACCGCCGCCAGCGGGGAGGGCGGGGAGCGCGCCGAGGCGCCGCCGGAGCGTGAGCGGCGTGTGATCACGCCCATCGAGGACGTACTCCACAAGGGCCAGGAGATTCTGGTCCAGGTGTCCAAGGAATCGCTCGGCACCAAGGGCGCCCGGATCACGTCCTTCATCAGCCTGCCGGGACGCTACCTCGTGTACATGCCCCAGGTGAACCACCTCGGCGTTTCCCGGCGGATCCACGACGCGACGGAGCGCGACCGCCTGCGACAGCTCGTCCGGAGCCTGCGGCCACCGGGGGGGGGCGGGTTCATCGTCCGCACCGTGGGTGAGGGGCGGGGGGAAGCGGAGTTCAACGCCGACATCCAGTTCCTCGTCCGGCTCTGGCAGCAGGTCCAGGCGCGGTTCGCCCAGGCCCCGCCCCGCTCGGCCCTCCACGAGGAGGGCGATCTCGTGTTCCGGGTCGTCCGGGACATGTTCGCCGCCGACATCGAGGAGATCCTGATCGATGGCGACGAGGAGTACCGCCGGGCGCTCGAGAACGCCGAGGCGCTCGTGCCCGCGCTCGCCCACCGCATCCACCTCCACGCCGAGCGGGAGTCGGTCTTCGAGGCACGCGGGATCGAGAAGGAGATCGAGAAGGCCGTCCGGCGCCGCGTGTGGCTGAAGTCCGGTGGCTATCTGGTGTTCGACCACACCGAGGCGCTGGTGTCGATCGATGTGAACACGGGCAAGTACGTCGGCAAGCGCGACCTCGAGGAGACGATCCTCAAGATCAACCTCGAGGCCGTGGGCGAGATCGTGCGACAGATCCGCCTGCGCGACCTGGGCGGGATCATCATCATGGACTTCATCGACATGGACCGCGAGGAGCATCGCGGTCAGGTGTTCCGGGCGCTGAAGCGCGCGCTGGGAGACGACAAGTCGCGGACGAACGTGCTCGAGATCTCCGAGCTCGGCCTCGTGGAGATGACGCGGAAGCGCGTACGGCAGAGCCTGCACTCGCTGCTCATGCAGTCCTGCCCGACCTGCAAGGGCACCGGGGTGGTGAAGTCGGCGCCCGCCCTCACGGCCGAGATCTACCGGAAGATCCAGGTCGCCACCCGAGACATCTCGGGGCAGGAGGTGCTGATCCGCGTGAATCCGGACCTGGCGGCGTACCTCCAGGAGGAGGAATCGGAGGGACTGGAGGTGCTCCAGCGGCGGATCCAGCGCAAGGTCACCGTCCAGGGCGTCCAGGGACTCCACAAGGACGAGTACGAGATCATCACGCGCTGACGCCGCCGGCGGGGTGACGGTCGTCCCTGCCGAGTGACGTTTCGCGCGGGAGCCATCTTCGCCTTCGGCATGGCTCTCGTGCGCTTCGTGTCCCTGGTCCTTCAGTGGAGGCCATTCTAGATATTGCGTCGGGCTGCGGTTGACCCCGGCTAGGATGGTCCGGGAGCTCCTGATCACCAGCACCAGTCGACGGGGGGAGAGGCGCGACGCCCGTCGACTCGGCGCCGCCAGGGCGCTCCCGGCGACGCCGAGCGCGGGGGCCGCGCGGGTCAGGCCTGACCGTTCTTCTTGCCCTTGCCGTGGGCCTTGCCGTTGCCGTGTGCCGTGCGGAAGGCGTCGATGTCCGCGTCGCTCACCCCGCCGCGGCCGAGGCCGATCACGCTGGGATGGACGTTGAAGTGCTTGGCGATCCGTCCCCAGCCCCACCCGGACTCTCGGAGCTGCAGGACGGGATCGGCCGACACGAGACCCGCGGCCTTGGCGATGTTCAGCAGGTGGGCCACCTGGGCGTCGTTCTGAAGGATGATCGCGGCATCCGTGTCGATGGCCACCACGGTCACGTTGCCCATCTTGACGGTCGATTCCGTCACCGTCCCGGTGATGTTGGCGACGTCACCCGCGCCGACGACGATGGGAAAGACGGTCGGATCCAGGGTGTCGACTACCATCCCGTCCACCGAGATCGTATACGTCCCGGGTAAGACGTTCGAGAAGGTGAAGCTGCCATCCCCCGCCGTCAGCGTCGTCGCCGTGGCCCCGTCTTCCTGACGCGTGAGGATGACGGTCGCGTTCTTGATGGGGTCAGGGGGCGCCGCTACGGCGAGGCCAACGCCGAGGGCCGTGCGGAGCACGACGACCACGATGGATTCGCCGCTAGCCGTCCGGCGATTGACGAGCTGGCCCTGGACGACGGCGCCCGAGCTGCCGCCCCCCCCGCTGGACGGCCCGGTGTTCGAGCTGCTCCCGCCGCCACAGCCGGCGAGAACCACTGTCAGAAGGCCGAGCCCCCCCCAGAGTGCAGCCGCGGCCAGCCTTGTTCGCATGCGATAGCCCTCCTTGCTACGACCGCCGGGCGGTCGAGATGCCCATCGGGCTGCAAGGCGGCTGCCGTCGGGGGCTCCGGCGCCCCGGCCCACAGGGATGCCGGAGCTGGGCTCTTGTCTTGTCGATGGGTTGGCGGCCATTCGGCTCCCAGGGTCCCCTGGCGTGTCCGCCTCGCGCCAGCGAGTCCCGCGAGAGGAAATGCCCGCGCCGCCCGGTCAAATGCACCCGGCGAGGCTTGCTATACTGACCCGGCTCGAATGGTCACCCCGCTCCCCCTCGGCAAGCTCCGTCCGGCTCTCCTCCGTGAGCTCTTGGCCCGGCACGCCGTGCCGGATGCGCGGGTCGTCGTCGGGCCCCGGGTCGGCGAGGACGCGGCCGTGCTCGACATGGGCGACCGCTACCTGGTTGCCACGACGGATCCGATCACGTTCGTGACGGAGGACCTGGGCTGGTACGCCTTGGTGGTCAACGCCAACGACCTCGCCGTGCGCGGCGCGGTTCCGCGCTGGTTTCTGGCCACGTGTCTCCTCCCTGAGGGGCGTACCACCGAGGCGGAGGTCACCACGCTCTTCGCGCAGCTCGGCGCCGCATGCCAGTCGCTGCGCGTGGCCCTCGTGGGCGGCCACACCGAGGTCACGCCTGGGCTCGATCGGCCCATCGTGGTCGGCACGATGCTGGGTGAGGTCGACAAGGCGCGGCTCGTGACGACCGG
>JBGQGN010000095.1:0-9818 GCA_041497395.1 Methylomirabilia bacterium | reverse complement strand
TCCAGCGCGAGTACGGCATGGGGCTGATCATCATCACGCACGATCCCGGGGTGGTCGCGCACGTGGCCGATTTCGTGACGGTGATGTATTGCGGGCACGTCATGGAGACGGGGCCGGTGCGCGATCTCTTCGCGGATCCCCAGCATCCCTCTCTGCAAGCGCTCCTCCGCAGCACCCCCCAGTTCGGCGTGACCGAGGGCGAGCGGCTCCAGACGATCCCGGGCACGGTCCCCGACCCGCTCCTGCCCATCCCGGGCTGCCCGTTCCTCTCGCGGTGCCCGGAGGGCGAGCCTGCCCTCTGTGGCGATGCCATGCCCGCCCCGCGAGCCCTGGGCGACCGCTGGCAGGTTGCCTGCTACAAGCGGGGCTCGCTGCCCGAGATCCTGACCGCGCCGGCGGGAGCCTGACCCGTGACCGAGCCCCTGCTCGAGGTACGGGACCTCACGAAGCATTTCCCCCTCTTCCAGCCTTGGCTGGCCGGTCTCGCGCGGCGACGCGTCGGCACCGTCGTCGCCGTGGAGGGGGTGAGCTTCGACGTCGCGAAGGGCGAGACACTCGGCCTCGTCGGCGAGAGCGGTTGCGGAAAGACGACGACGGCGCGCCTCGTTCTGCGAGCGCTCAGGCCCACGCGCGGTGAGATCCTGTTTCGCGTCGGGGGGGGGCAGGCCGTGCGGGTCGACCTTCTGAAGGGGCGGGCCCTGCGCGCCCTCCGGCCCCACATCCAGATGATCTTCCAGGATCCCTTCTCGTCGCTGAACCCGCGCATGCCGGTCGGCGAGATCATCGGGGAGCCCCTCTGGATCCACCGGCGCGGGTCCCGCGAGGAGATCCAGGAGCGCGTGAAGGCGCTGATGGGGATGGTCGGGCTGAACGTCCAGTACCTCCGGCGCTACCCGCACTCCTTCTCCGGCGGGCAACGCCAGCGGATTGGGATCGCGCGCGCGCTCGCGCTCAACCCGGAGCTGGTCGTCTGCGACGAGCCGGTGTCGGCGCTCGACGTCTCGGTCCAGGCCCAGGTCCTGAACCTCCTGAAGGACCTCCAGACCGAGCTCGGGCTCACGTACCTGTTCATCTCCCACAACCTGGCGGTCATCGATTACGTCGCGGACCGCATCGCCGTGATGTACGCGGGCCGGATCGTCGAGCTGGCCTCGAAGCGACAGCTCTTCGAGCGCCCCCGACACCCCTACACCGAGACGCTCCTGGCCGCGGTCCTCCGGCCCGACCCCCGGCTCCGGGGCGCCACGCTCGGGGCGGCCCGCGACGCGTCGACGCCGTTGACGGGCGGCATCTCCGGGTGCGCCTACGCCCTCCGCTGCCCGTACGCCATCGAGCGATGCCGGGTCGAGACGCCCGTGATCCGCGCGGTCGCGCCGGACCACCTCGCGCGGTGCCACCGGGCCGAGGAGCTCCACTTGACGCCGCTGCCACGCCGGCCGGCGGTGCGGAGCGCGTGAGGCGGCCGTGAATCCCGCGTGGCTCGGCCCTGAAGGGCGCTGACGATGGGACGCTATCTCATCCAGCGCATGCTTCTCATGCTGCCGACCTTGTTCCTGATCTCGGTGGTCACCTTCGTCATCATCCAGCTCCCGCCCGGCGACTTCCTGACGACGCTGATCAGCGACCTCGAGGCGTCCGGGGAGCGCGCGGACCTTCAGAAGGTCGAGTTCCTTCGCCAGCAGTTCGGGCTCGACCAGCCGATGTGGAAGCAGTACTGGCTGTGGGTCTCGGGGCTCGTCCAGGGCGACCTGGGCTACTCGTTCGAGTACGACCGGCCGGTGGCGGACATCATCGGGGAGCGGCTGCTTCTCACCTTCGTCGTCTCGTTCGGCTCGATCCTGTTCACCTGGCTGATGGCCTTTCCGATCGGCGTGTACTCGGCGACCCACCAGTACAGCTGGAGCGACCATGGGCTCACGCTTCTCGGCTTCCTCGGCCTGGCGACGCCCAACTTCCTGCTCGCGCTGATCCTGATGTTCATCTCCTTCACGTACTTCGGGACGAGCGTGGGGGGCCTCTTTTCGCCGGACATGCAGAACGCCCCGTGGAGCTGGGCCCGGGTGTGGGACCTCCTCCAGCACCTGTGGATCCCGGTGATCGTCATCGGGACGTCGGGCACGGCCGCCATGATCCGCCGCCTGCGCGCGAACCTGCTGGACGAGCTCCGTCGGCCCTACGTGGTCACGGCTCGCGCCAAGGGCCTGGCCCCGCGGCGCATCCTGCTCAAGTACCCCCTCCGGATCGCGCTGAACCCCTTCATCGGTGACATCGGCAACCTGCTGCCGCAGGTCATCTCCGGCGCGATCATCGTCTCGATCGTGCTGTCCCTCCCGACCACGGGACCCATCCTCCTGCGCGCGCTCCGGTCGCAAGACATGTATCTCGCCGGCTCGTTCCTGATGCTCCTGGCGACCCTCTCGGTGATCGGGGTCTTCCTCTCGGATCTCGCCCTGGCGGCCCTGGACCCGCGCATTCGCCAGGGAAGCGGGCAATCCCGGTGAGGGCCATTCCTGCCACGGAGACGCTGCCGGTCGCCGCCGAACGCCCGCGCCTCTCCGAGCAGGAGCGCTACTATTTCGCCTCCCAGTGGCAGCTCATCTGGTGGCGCCTCCGGCGGCACCGCTTCGCGATGCTCGCGCTCTGGTTCCTGGTGGCGCTCTACGCGACCATCCCGTTCGTCGAGTTCCTGGCGCCGTACGAGCTGCGCAGCCGCCATGCGAACCACGTGTTCTTCCCGCCCCAGCGGGTTCATCTCTTCCACGAGGGCCGGCTCCTGGGGCCGTTCGTCTACGGGCAGCTCCTCACGATCAACATGGAGAACCTCAAGCGCGAGTATCGCGAGGACCGCTCGCGCCTGTACCGCCTCCGGTTTCTCGCGCCCGGGGAGCCGTACTGGATGTGGGGGCAGTGGCGGGCGGATCGGCACCTGCTTGGCGTCGAGGAGGGTGGAACGGTGTTCCTGCTCGGGACGGACCGTCTGGGCCGGGACATGCTCTCGCGGATCATCCACGGAGCGCGCATCTCGCTCACCGTCGGACTGCTGGGGATCTCGGTGAGTTTCGTGCTGGCGCTCGTGTTCGGCGGGCTGTCGGGCTACTATGGCGGGACCATCGACATCGTGATCCAGCGCCTCATCGAGGTGATCCGCGCGTTTCCCGAGCTGCCGCTGTGGATGGCGCTGTCGGCCGCCCTGCCGCCCCGCTGGGATCCGATCCTCGTCTACATCGGCATCACCGTGATCCTGGGGATCCTCGAGTGGACGGGGCTCGCCCGCAGCGTGCGCGGAAAGCTCCTCGCGGTACGCGAGGAGGACTTCGCCACCGCCGCGGTGCTCATGGGCGGCTCCCCCCCCTACATCATCCGGCGGCACCTCCTCCCTGCCTTCACGAGCCACCTGATCGTCTCGGCGACGTTGTCCATCCCGAACATGATCCTCGGCGAGACCGCCCTGTCCTTCCTGGGGCTCGGGCTCCGCCCCCCCATTACGAGCTGGGGAGTGCTTCTCTCCGAGGCGCAGAACATGAACGCGGTCGCGCTCTATCCGTGGCTGCTCACGCCCGTGGTCATGGTCGTGCTGACGGTCCTGGCCTTCAACTTCCTGGGCGACGGGCTCCGGGACGCCGCCGACCCGTACGCCTAGGCACGGACCACACCCGTGGAACGGAATCTCCACCGCTACATCATCAATCGAAGCCTCCGGCCGCAGCTCGTCCTGATCGCGATCAGCTTCGTTCTCGGGCTCGGGCTGAACCCGATCATGCTCGACCTCCAGAAACGCATCATCAACCAGGCGATCGGGCAACGGAACTTCGACGCCCTCCTCTGGCTCTGCGGCGGCTTCCTGGGGGCCGTGATCGTGAACGGGGCCCTCAAGTACGTGAAGCAGAACCTCGAGGGCTACATCTCCGAGACCATGCTCCGGGATCTCCGGGGCGAGCTGTACAACCGGATCCTGCGGTTCCCGCTGCTCCACCTGAAGAGCACCTCAACCGGACAGCTCGTGGCGATGATCCTGGGCGAGGTGGAGGACCTCGGCGGCTACTTCGGCCTGGCGCTCTCCACTCCCGCCTTCCACGGCGCGATGCTGCTCGGCACGCTCGGGTACATGGTGTATGCGAACCCGTGGATGGCACTCGTGAGCATGGTGCTCTTCCCGATCCAGATCGTCTTCATCCGGCGGCTCCAGCGCAAGGTGACGGCGATGTCCCGGGATCGCGTGCGCTTGGTGCGCGGCCTGTCCGACCGGATCCAGGAGTCCGTGGGCGGGCTCCAGGAGATCTACGCCAACGACACGGCGGCCTACGAGTCGGGCCGGTTCCGGCATCTGCTCCAGGGGATTTTCCGGATCCGGCTGAACATCTACAACCTCAAGTACCTGATCAAGTGGATCAACAACTTCCTGGAAAAGTTCGGCCAGTTCCTCCTCTTGCTCGTGGGCGGGTGGCTCATCATCAATCACCCCGAGACGTTCAACCTTGGAATCCTGGTCGCCTTTCTCCAGGCGTACGGCCAGCTCAACGAGCCGTGGCGTGAGCTGATCAACTTCTTCCAGCTGAAGGAGAACGCGCGGGTCAAGTACGAGCAGGTCATCGCGAACTTCGATCCGCCGGGACTCCGGACGGAGTTCGCCCGGGACGACGCCACTCCCGATCGCCCGCCGCCGCTGGCCGGCGCCTACGATCTCCGCCAGGCCAGTGTCGTGCTGGATGGGCGGACTCACGCGCTGGACCACCTGCAGCTCACCCTGTCGCCCCGCCAGCACGTGGCCCTGGCGGGCACGGTTGGCAGCGGCAAGAGCACGCTGACCCTCGTCCTGGCCAAGCTGACGGGCTTCACGGGGACGATCCTGCTGGACGGGACGGACCTGGCCCAGTTCCCCCCCGGGGTGGCCGGGCGCGCGATCGGCTTCGTCCCTGCCGACGCCCGGCTCTTCACGGGCTCGGTCCTGGACAACCTGTTCTACGGGCTCCGCCACCGACGGGCCGAGGGGCCCGAGAGCAGGGCCGAGCTGGGCCTGGGCAGCGAGGACTGGCTGGACCTGTCCCCCCTCGAGGTGTCGGACCGGACGGGACTCGTCGCGGTCGCCCTGGAGGCCGTGCGCTTGGTGGGCCTCGAGGACGACCTCTTCGCGTTCGGCCTGCGCTCCCGGGTCGACCCGACGCGGTACCCGGACGTGGCCGCGCGGATCCTGGCCACGCGGCGCTTGGTGGCCGAGCGCTTCGCCCGCGAGCAGCAGGAGACGGCCGTCGAGTTCTTCGACCGGGACCGCTTCTCATCCTACGCGTCGATCGGCGAGAACATCCTCTTCGGCCACAGCGCGCATGCCGCGCTGGCGCTCGAGCAGCTTCCCCAGCATCCGCACTTCCGCGCGGTGCTCGCCGCGGTGGAGCTGGAGGGGTCGCTGGTCGAGCTCGGCGTCGACGTGGCGCGGGACATGGTCGAGATCTTCAAGGACATCGCGGCGGACAACGAGCTCTTCGCGCGCTTCAGCCTGCTCACGGCCAGCGAGCTGCCCGAGTACGCGCAGGTGGTCGCGCGGGTTGGCCGGGGAGCCCTCACCGAGCTGGCGGCCGCGGACCGGGACCGGCTGATCCGCCTGGCGCTGCGGCTGATCCCCGCCCGGCACCGGCTGGGCCGGATCGACGAGCCGTTCATTACCAAGGTGCTCGCGGCGCGCCACCGGTTCGCCGAGACGCTGCCCCCGGACCTGGCGGTGTCGTTCGTGCCGTACGACCGCGAACGATACTTCTCGGACGGGACCCTTCTCGACAACCTGCTCTTCGGCAAGGTGGTCGCCACGAGCAGCCTGGCCGTGAAGAAGGTCAACGCCATCGTCGAGGAGATCCTGGAAACGGAGGGCCTGCGAGCGCTCGTGCTGGAGGTCGGGCTCGATCACCACGTGGGGCTGTTCGGTGGCCGCCTGTCGCTGCCCCAGCGCCAGCGGATGGCGCTGGCGCGCGCGCTGCTCAAGCGGCCGGACATCCTCATCCTCGACGGTGCGATGACCGCGCTCGAGCCGGGGGAGCGTATGGACCTGCACCGGCGGGTGCTCGAGTTCATGAAGGACCGGACCGTGATCGCGGCCGTGGAGCGTCCGGACCTCGCGCGCCTCTACGACCTCGTGGTGGTCCTGGACGCCGGGGTGGTCGCGGAGACGGGCACGTACCGGGAGCTGGTCGCCCGGGAGCAGGGCGTGCTGCGCCGGCTCGCGACCCAGGCCGGTGTACGGGTCACGGGAGAGAACTGACATGCAGCCGCTCGAGCGCGACGTCGAGACCCTCCGGAAGATCCCCCTCTTCGCCGGGCTGCCGACGGCCCGGCTGAAGCTGATCGCTTACACCGCGGAGGTGGTGGAGTTCGCCCCCGGCGAGACGATTGTCCGGCAGGGCGATCCGGCTGACGCGGTCTACATCGTGACCGAGGGGGAGGCGGAGGTCCTGCTCCGGGATGCCGACGGGCACGAGATCATGGTGGCGACGATGGGCCGAAACAGCCTGTTCGGGGAGACGGCCGTGATCTCCAAGGGGCGGCGCACGGCCACCGTCCGCGCCCTGGATCGCGTGGTCACCTTCAAGATCTCCGCCGACGTGTTCCTGGACCTGGTCCGGCAGAGTCCGGAGATCAGCATGCAGGTCATGACGGTCCTCGCGCAGCGCCTCGAGCGGTCGAGCGCGCTCCTGCAGCAGCACCAGAGTCACTCGTGAGAGGCTGCCGCCGCAGGAGCCAGCCCGCTTGTGTCGCCGGAGGCGATCTCCTACGATCGGGGCCCAGGATGGAAGGGTCCGGCGTGTTCGCCCCGAGCGCACTCAAGACAGGAGCAACACGATGACCGGACGAGCCATTCGGGGCATCACCGGGGCCATGGTGGCGGGGGCACTGGTCGTCGCCCTCACGACGGCGGGGGCCCAGACGCTGACCGGGCTCAAGGCGGCGGAGCCCCAGCCGACGCCCGACAAGCTCGCGCCCGGCCTAGCCGTGGGCTACGTCTTCGGCATCTTCAACCACATCAACGAGTTCAAGACCAAGAAGTTCGAGCCCGGCGCGCCGCTCCAGCACCTCGACCACCGCATGGGCGAGGGGGCCATCCTCACGACCAAGGAGCGCGACGGGGTCGGTGCCCTCATCACCGGGTTCATCCGCTTCGAGAAGCCCGGGACGTACGGCTTCGACGTCACGTCCAATGACGGCGTGCGGGTGGAGATCGGCGGCAAGCTCCTCTACGAGGATCCCGCGGTCCACTCGGACGACACGTCGGACCGGATCGATGTGAAGATCGACGAGCCGGGCTGGTACCCGATCCAGGTCCTGTACTACGAGAAGAAGCGCTCGGCCACCCTCGTGCTCCGCTGGGTGCCGCCGGGCGGCGCCGCCAAGGCCAAGCCCGTCCCGGTCCCGGCCGCCGCGTTCGCCCGCCCCAAGTAACCGGCGCCCGGCGCCGGGTGGCCCGCCGAGCCAGCCGGCCACGAGCTCCGTGGCCAGTTCGGCTTACCGGTGGCCGTTCTCCCAGTAGAAGGTGTCGGGGCTGTAGATCCCGAAGTGTGAGCCGGGCTCCCAGGCGTAGACGCCCTTGACCGGCACGCCGCGGAGACCGTTCTTCACCACGATCGGCTGGAGCGTTCCGCCGACGATGCCGATCGTGAACACCTCCTCGGCGTTGATGTCGAGCATCTCCGCCCAGACGCGGGCCCGCTCGTCCGGGTCACCCGACACGAGCCACCGCTGATAGAGCTCGACGAGGCGCCGGGCCGACGGGAGCGCCGGCGCCTCGCCCTCATGACCCTTGCTCTCGAAGTACGCGCCCCACTTGGGCCACTGGAGCTGCTGCTGGCTGACCGGCGCGAGCCAGTCCGG
Organism: Methylomirabilia bacterium; assembly: GCA_041497395.1. Taxonomy (GTDB): domain Bacteria; phylum Methylomirabilota; class Methylomirabilia; order Rokubacteriales; family DASRDR01; genus DASRDR01. The sequence continues at coordinate 1,967 of JBGQGN010000095.1, read as the reverse complement.
GCTCATGTCCGGCGTGGGGAGCCCGAAGCCGAAGTTCCCGTAGTAGGCGCTCATCATCGCCTCGCCCGAGAAGACCCGGCGCCGGAACACCTCGAGCTGGCTCGGACGGATCAGGAGCTCGATGCCTAGATCGGCCCACGTGTCCTTCACGAGCTCCAGCACGTCGGTGTGCTCGGTCTCGTCCCCGGACGTCTCCACGATGAGATCGAGGCGCCGGCCGTCCGGCCGCAGGCGGAATCCGCGCCCGTCGCGCGCCGTGAGGCCCATCGCGTCGAGCAGCCGGTTCGCCTGCACCAGGTCGAACCGCGCGTAGGCCATCCGGGGCTCTTCGTGGCCCGCCGGGCTCCTCAGGACCGTGTTCTGGCCCGGCAGCCCGAGGCCGTAGTAGAGGATTTGGTTGATCTCCTCCCGGTTGATGCCGAGGGAGAGCGCCTGGCGGAATCGCCGGTCGAGGAAGAGCTTCCGCATGACCGGCTCGCTCGTCGTGAGGTTCGGGTAGATGGCCACCGTGGAGGGCACGCCGGTGTTCCACAGGTGGACGCGGTAGCCAGCGAGGCGCTCGTTCTTGCGGAGGAACGGAACCTGGTCGAACGACAGGTACCGCGCCTGGAGATCCGCCTCGCCCGTGGACGTCTTCACCGAGATGACCGCTCTCTCCACGAGGATCATGATGAGACGGTCGATGTAGGGGAGCTGCCGGCCGCGCTCGTCCACACGGTGGAAGTAGGGGTTCCGCTCCGCGACGAAGACCTGGGCCGGCGGCCCCACCGTGGGGCGCCAGGGCTGGAGCGTGGGGAGATCGGGGTTGTCCATCAGGTACATCGAGTCCTTCTTGTTGTGCAGCGCCGCCCAGTTCCGGCGCCCCTCGGCGCGTGCCAGCTTCCGGAGCGCGTCGGGATTGTTGAAGGCGCGATGGAACTGCTTCAGGTAGTGCGCCGGCCTGAAGAGGATGGTCGGGTACGCGCCGGCCTGGTCGGGAAGGAAGAGGTTGTTGGGCTGGGCCCAGCGGTACCGGACCGTCCACGGGTCGGGGAAGGTGACCCGGGGCATCTCGCCATCGACCCGCAGGGTGGCCGGCGGTCCGCCCGGCGAGAGCTCGTCGTCGTTGGCGACGTTGTTCCACCAGTAGGCGAAGTCCGCGCTGGTGAACGGCGCCCCGTCCGACCAGCGATGCCCCTTCCGGAGGTGGAAGGTGACGCTGCGGCCTCCCTCGGCAACCTCGACTCGCTCGGCGATGTCAGGCACGAGGCGGTAGTCACGGTCGAAGCCCACCAGCCGGGCGTAGCCGTACACGAAGGCCAGCTTCATGTCCTTCAGGGTGCCGATGAGCATCCGGAGATCGCCCCCGTAGACCGCCTCGGGCTCCGTGACTAGGACGCGCGGATGCTCCGGGAGCCGCTGGGCGAGCGGGGGGAGCTGCCCGGCGGACACGAGCTTGGCCAGCGCGGGCGCCTCCCCGCCGGGCCCACCGATGGCGACGGGTCCCACCGCGACGCCGAGCGTGAGCATGAGCCCGATCGCGAGCCAGCCGCGGCCGATCCGCATGGCGATCCTCCGGGCGGGACGGGCGGCGATTCCCCGGCCGGTCCGCACGTCTCCCCGAGGGCAGCGTAACGCGGGGGCGTGGAGCGACGCAAGGCGACGCGCCCCGCCTGCGACGCGCCCCGCCGGCAGCCGGCATGGTAGTGTACGGGCATCGGTGCGCCGTGCCGACGTGGCCGGCGGTTGCGCGGCCCTGAGTCTGGAGGAGTGTATGCGTCGACGGGAGTATTCCGGGATGCTGCTCGCTGTCGTGGGGAGCATCCTGCTCGCCGCGGGCGCCGCGGAGGCCCAGGGCGGGGGGATCCAGCGGTTCTACGGGACGTATGCCGGGGAGGCCGTCTCCGAAAGCGGCGACGAGCTCGACAAACGTGACATCAGCGTCGAGATCACCCCGCAGGGCAAGGGCTTCAACGTCAAGTGGACCG
>JBGQGN010000094.1:0-9930 GCA_041497395.1 Methylomirabilia bacterium | reverse complement strand
CGGGAGGAAGATGTGGGCCGTCACGCCCAGAGCTCTCGCCGCGTACGCGACGCCCTGCCCGTGGTTGCCGGTCGACGAGGTCACCGCCTCCGAAGCGCCGCCCGCATCGCGCGCCCGCAAGAGGGCCGTCAGCGCGCCCCGGAGCTTGAACGACGCGATCGGGCTCACCGTCTCGTTCTTGAGCCAGACCTCGGCGGCGAGCGCCCGCGAGAGGAGCTCGGAGCGCACGAGCGGCGTCTCGGGGAGGTGGGCGCGGAGCGCGGTGCGGGCGCGCTCGATGCCGGTCATGTGGGGGAGCCGGAGGGGAGCTCGCCGCCTGGGCCCTCGATGCTCGCCGGTGGTCTCGCCCATTCGCTTCTCCTGGCGTCAGCGCTCGCAGCCGCGAGTGTGACCACGGTACGCGACGTTGTCGAGCGTCGCTCCAAGCATCGCGTCGCGGTGCCCGTTTCCCTGGGCATAGCCGGCCATGGGGTAGAATTCTCGCATGGATCCGACGCTCGACGCGGCGCTCCGTCGCGCCAGCTACCTCTACGTCACGACCTACGGCGCCTCGGGAAGATCGGGCACCGTTCCCGTGTGGTGCTGGTACGACGGCGACGCTGTTTACTTCACGACGCAGCGGGAGAGCCTCAAGGCGCGCCGGATCCGCGAGACCGGGCGCGTGACGGTTCGCGTCGGCGCGAAGGACGGGCCGCCCTTCGAGGGCCGGGCGGAATGGGTGGATGGGCGTCCTGACCTCGAGACCGCGCTCCTCCGCGCGTACCGGCGGAAGTACTGGCTCATGGTTCCGCTCTGGATGGGCCGCTACATCAGGCGCGGTCTCCGCGATGGCCGCAGCGTCCTCGTCCGCATCACGCCGGTCTCCCGACCGGCCGCCTGAGTCTCCGGTGGGGCTCGAGACGCTCCTGCGAGGGCTCGTGATCGGGTTCTCCATCGCGGCGCCCGTCGGCCCGATCGGCGTCCTGTGCATCCGACGGACGCTCGCCGACGGCCGGGTCACGGGGCTCGCGGTGGGGCTCGGGGCCGCCGCGGCGGACGCCGTCTACGGCGCCATCGCGGGCTGCGGGCTGACGGCGGCCTCCAGCCTCCTCGTGCGGCAGCAGGGTGCCCTGCGCCTCATCGGAGGACTGTTCCTCTGCTACCTCGGCATTCGCACCTTCCTGGCGCGCCCTGCCGACCACGCGGCGCGCGCGGGTGGCACCGGCCTCCTCGCCGCGTTCGCCGCGACGTTCGGGCTCACGCTGGCGAACCCCGCGACGATCCTCTCCTTCGTGGCCGTCTTCGCCGGCCTGGGGATCGCGAGTGCGGGAAGCTGGCGGCAGGCGACGGTTCTCGTCGCCGGTGTCTTCCTGGGCTCGGCCCTCTGGTGGCTGATGCTGAGCGGGGCCGTCAGCGCTCTCCGCGCGCGCCTGGATCTAGGCGCCCTTCGCTGGGTCAACCGACTGTCGGGACTGGTCCTCCTGGCCTTCGGGGTGGCCGCGCTCGCCTGGCGATGAACACCGGGAAGGCGAGGGATCGGGCGGGGCCGTTGACAGGGCGATGCTCGGCTCCCTACCGTAGTGGGATGAGCGGGGCCGGGTTCGAAGAGCTCACACGCGCCCACGAGCGGACGAAGGCCGATCTTGCCCGCGCCACGCGGGAGCTGCGCGAGCTGATCGGCATCGGCGTCCGGCTCGCTGCGGAGCGGGACACCGATGCGCTCCTGGACCTGATTCTGACGACCGCCCGCGACATCACCTGGAGTGACGCCGGCTCTCTCTACCTGGTCGACACCGATGGGACCGGCGCGCGCCGTCTCCGGCCCGTGCTCGCCCAGAACGACAGCGTCTCGGTGGCCCTCCGGGAGCACGTCATCCCGATCGGTCCCCAGAGCGTGCCCGGTTACGCGGCGCTGAGCGGCGAGGTCATCAACCTCGCCGACGCCTACGCCCCGCCTCCGGGATCACCGTTCACGATCGACCGCACCCTGGACCTCGAGACCAGGTACCGTACGAAGTCGCTGCTCGTGGTACCGATGAAGACCCCGAAGGGCGAGGTGCTCGGGGTGCTGCAGCTGATGAACCGGAAGCCCGACCGTGGCCGGCGCTTCGCGTCGCTCGACGACATCGCCGGCGGGGCCGTCCCGTTCTCCGCGCGCTCCCAGGACCTCGCGCTGGCGCTGGCAGCCCAGGGTGCGGTGGCTCTCGAGAACAGCCGGCTCTACGCGGAGCTCCGCGCCGCCCTCGTGACGGTGGAGGAGTCTCAGCAGCGGATCATCCGGAGCGAGCGCCTCCGCGCGCTGGGCGAGATGGCGGGCGGCGTCGCCCACGATTTCAACAACGTCCTCGCCGTGGTCGTCGGGCGTGCCCAGCTCCTGCAGCGCCAGATCGACGCGCCCGATCTGCGCCGGCAGCTCCAGATCATCGAGCACGTCGCCCAGGACGGCGCCCAGACGGTCCGGCGCATCCAGGAGTTCGCGCGGATGCGTCGGACCCGTCCCTGGCAGCACGTCGACGTCACCGAGGTCGTCCGCGAGGTGGTCGAGGCGACCCGGCCGCACTGGAGCGACCTGGCCCAGGCGCGTGCCGTGACGTACGCGATGCGGCTCGACCTCGCCCCGGTGCCTCCGGTGGCCGGCGATCCCGCCGAGCTCCGGGAGACCTTCCTGAACCTGCTCTTCAATGCGCTCGACGCGATGCCACAGGGCGGCTCCCTGACATTCTCGACGAGGGCCGAAGGCGATCGTGTCGTGTGCGTCGTCCAAGACACGGGCGTCGGCATGAGCGAGGCGGTCCGGCAGCGTTGCTTCGAGCCCTTCTTCACGACGAAGGCGGAGCACGGGACCGGCCTCGGCCTGTCGATCGCGTATGGCATCGTGACGCGCCACGGCGGGGAGATCGAGGTCTGGAGCCGATCCGGCGAAGGGAGCCGCTTCACCGTGCGCCTGCCGGTCGGGGCCGAGGTGCCCTCGGCGCCGCCCGCGCCGCCGGCGCCGCGCACGGACCGGAGCGCGCGCATCCTCGTGGTGGAGGACGAATCCGCGGTGCGGGAGGTGCTGGTCGACGTCCTCGAGGGTCAGGGGCACGAGGTCGTGGCCTGCGCGGACGGCACGGCGGCGTTGACTCACGTCGACGGGCCGGCGTTCGACCTCGCGCTCGTGGACCTGTCGATGCCGGGGCTCTCGGGCTGGGAGGTCGCCAAGGGCCTCCGTGCGGCCCAGCCGAGCGTCCCGATCGCGCTGGTCACGGGCTGGGGAGACCAGATCGACTTCGCAGAGGCGCGCACGCGCGGGATCGATTACCTGGTGGCCAAGCCCTTCAACGTGGACGACATGACGAGGCTGGTGGCCGGCGTTCTCGCCCACGAGCCGAGCGACACCGGGCGACCGGTGAGAGGAGCGTGACGATGGCGCGGACGCGTGTGGCAGGGGTGCTGGCGGTACTGGTCCTGGGGTGGACCGGGATGGCGGGAGCTCAGGGAACCGCGTGGCTCCACGTCACCGTGGAGACCCGGGGCGCGTCCGGCGAGCAGGTGAGTACGTTCCGTGCCTTCACCACGTCTGACCAGGCCGGCACGCAGCGGATTTCCGTCGATCGCCTCTGCGTCAAGGGCATCGCCCATCGGGTCGAGGAACGGTGCGCGGAGAGCACGGATGCGGTCGAGCTCGTCGAGCGCACCACCGGGCTGCCCGGCGTGGGAAGCCTCTGCGTCGAGGCGGTGGCGTCGGCCGTGTCGAAGGCGGGTCCTCTCTCGGCCACGGCCCGCGCCTGCCCCTGACGGCCGCGCCGCCCTCGCCGGCCCGGCGCTACTGAAGGCGGTAGATCCCGCGAGGAGCTCGTCTGGGCGCTCGATGAGAGGGCTCTACCGGCCCCGAAGAGCCGTCTCTCGCGCGCCGCCTGACGCCGCCCGGCTATACTGGCTCCAGGAGCTCTTCATGGACTTCGCCCTTTCCGAGTCTCAGGCCGAGATTCACCGGCAGGTCGCCGCGCTTGCCCGGGGGTTCGGGTGGGACTACTGGCGGGAGAAGGACCGGAAGGCGGAGTACCCCACCGAGTTCGTGCGGGCCTTCGCCGACGCGGGGTGGCTGGGCCTGGCCATCCCGGAGGCATACGGGGGCGCGGGCCTGGGCGTGACCGAGGCCGTGCTGATGCTCGAGGCGATCTGCGCCTCCGGCGCGGGCCTGTCGGGCGCGTCTCCGGTCCACTTCGCGGTGTTCCCGCCCATGCCCATCATCCGTCACGGGAGCGAGGGCCTCAGGCGGCGTATCCTGCCGGAGATCGCGGCCGGGCGGCTCAGCCTGGCGTTCGGCGTCACGGAACCGAACGCGGGGACGGACACGAGCCGCATCGAGACCATGGCCCGCCGTGACGGAACCAGTTGGGTCGTGAAGGGCCGGAAGGTTTGGACCTCCAACGCGCGCCATTCCGCGAAGATGCTCCTGCTCGCGCGAACGACGCCGTACGAGTCGGCCGGCCCGCGGAAGCTCGATGGCCTCACGCTCTTCGTTGCCGACCTGGACCCTCAGACCGTGGAGATTCGCGAGATCGAGAAGCTCGGCCGGGCGGCCGTGGACTCCAACGAGCTCATCATCGATGGGCTCCGGGTGGCAGACGAGGACGTGGTGGGCGAGGTGGGACGCGGCTTCCATCACCTGCTCGACTCGCTGAACCCCGAGCGCGTCCTCGTGGCCGGAGAAGCGGTCGGGATCGGGCGGGTGGCGCTCGAGCGGGCCGCCGCGTACGCCCGCGAGCGGGTGGTGTTCGGGCGGCCCATCGGTCAGAACCAGGCCATCGCGCACCCGCTGGCCCTCGCATGGGCGCGCCTCGAGGGCGCCTGGCAGCTGACGCTCCGCGCCGCGTGGCTCTTCGACCGCGGTGAGGCGTGCGGGGCCGAGGCGAACGCGGCCAAGGTTCTCGCGGCGGAGGCGGGTTTCGAGGCGGCGGATGCCGCGCTCCAGACGTTCGGCGGCTTCGGGTACGCGAAGGAGTTCGACGTCGAGCGCCTGTGGCGGGAGGTACGGCTCTACAAGATCGCGCCGGTCTCCCAGCAGATGGCGCTCAACTACCTGGCCGAGCGGGTCCTTGGCCTCCCCAAGTCCTATTGACCGGTGAGCGCGGCGGCCGCGAGCCCGCGGGTCCGCCCTCTCAGGCGCCTGACCGACTGATGACGGAGGCGGCGCCGACCGTCTGACTGCCATGGGCACGTTCCGGGACTGGGTCCGGCGCCGTCGCGTCCTGGCGGCCTTCGCGGCAGGCGTTCTCCTGACGCTTGCCGCCGTGGCCATCGTCGGGTACCTGGTCCTCGCCGACCAGCGCCGCTCCGCCCGGATCCTCGCGGCGACCCTCACCCAGGCCCTCGGGCGAGAGGTGGAGATCGAGCGCGTCACCGACCTCGGCCCCTCGCGGGTCGTTCTCCGGGGCCTTCGGCTGCCGGCGGAGCGCGGCTGGCCGGCTGAGGTGAAGGCCGAGTCGGTCGAGGCCTCGGGCCCGCTTCTTTCCGCCGCACGCGGGGAAGCCGCGCCGGTCCGGCTCCTGGTGACCCGACCGAGGATCGTCACCGGAAACGGGGGCGCGACGGGAGCTGCGGCGCTCGAAGGGCTGCGTCAGGGTTTGGCGAGCTTCATCGGGAGCGCCCCGCTTGTCGATGTTGCGATCACCGGGGGTGTGATCCAGGTGCCGGGCTCGGCTTCGGAGGACGTGACGTTCGACGCGACCCTTCACAAGGGGAGCGGCGAGGTGCGCGGGGAGGTGCTGCTGCGAGATCGGGCACGGTCTCGCTTCACCCTCGGGCTCTACGCGCGGGCCGATGGAGACACGATCCGCCTGGACCTGGCGGGTGAGGGCGGGCTCGCACCCCTGGCGCCCTGGCTGCCTGCCGCGCTCATGGACGCCGCCCGGACCACGCCGATCGACGTGCGCGCCCAGCTTGGCCTCTCCCCGGGTGACCGCGCCGCGGGGCGCGCGAGCGCGCGCCTTGGCGATCTCGTGGCGCTCGAGGGCGCTCTCTCGTTTCAGGACAGGCGGCTTCGCCTCGGTGAGCTCCGGGGCACCGCTGATCTGGGGCTCGCCGGGTCGATGGCGGGCCTCGCGGGCCCGGTGAAGGGCCACGCGGAGCTCGCCGACGGCGAGGTCACCTGGGCGCCGGAGCGCGGCGGGTGGCCCGAGGCGCGCGCCACGCTCCACGTGCTGGACGCGTCCCTGCCGGCCTCCGCCGTCGGCCTGGACGTGCTTGCCCGTGGCGTCGAGGCGCGGCTCGCGCTCGGGCCCCGCGAGGGGGGTGTGAGCGCGCGCGGCGACCTTCGCGGCGAGAGGGTCGAGGTTGCGGGGCTCGCGCTCGCACCGGTGGCGACCCCGTTCCGGGTCGACTTCGACGCGGGGGGGAGTTTCTCGCGGGTGGAGCTGACCGGCCTGACGGCGCAGGTCCTCGGAGTGCCGCTGCGGGGCACGGTGGCGTACGACGTCGCGCGGGCGCGGGCCGACGCTCGGGTTGAGACGAGCGCGGTGCGCCTCGACGCGCTGGCACGCCACTTCGGCGGGGATTGGCTCGGTCCGTCGGATCAGCTGCGGGCCGGGAGCGTCCGTGTCGTCGTGACGGGGCTCGACCCGCGAGGCTGGACCGACGGGAAGGTCGACGCGGAGATCCGGGGCGTCGCGCTCCGGCAGCCTTCGGGCGAGGGTGCCGTCGAGCGAGCGCGCGTCCAGGCGACCGTCCGGTCCGGGAACGCGACCATCGGGTACGAGGCCGAGCGTGTTCGCGGAGCGTTGCCCTCCTTCGAGGGGCTGCTCCATCGCGTCGAGGGCTCCGCCGATATCCGGCGCGACGGGGCCGGCGCGCGCCTCGCGCGGGCCACGATCGTGGCGCGCGACGCCGAAGGCCGGGAGATGCTCCAGGCGGACCTTGGACGGCGAGCGGCCCGCTCTACCGGGCCCATCCGGCTGACGGCGCGGGTGCCCGCCCTCGAGCGTCTCGCGCCGCTCTGGCCGTCGGTCCCACGGGAGGTCACCGGGTCGGCGACGGTCGAGCTCGAGTCGCCGGACATGGGGTTCGGCACGTACGAAGGGCGCCTGGGCCTTCAGGTCGCCATGGCGGAGCTTCTCGGCGGGCGGCTGAGCCTCCGCGATGTCTCGGCCGACGTGCCGGTGCGTCGGGGTGGGGTGGTCCCTCCGGCCGGCGCCGCGGCGGATGGACCGTTCAAGGTGGGCGAGCTCGTGGGCTACGGCGCCGTGCTGTACGACGTCACGGCGCGCGCGCGGGCTATCGACCAGCGGCTGACGCTGACCGATCTCCACTACGGCCTCTACTCCGGGGAGGGTCGAGGAACGATCGAGCTCGAGCTCGCCGCTGCCGGGCCGACCGCGCGAGCTCGAATCACGGGCGAGCGAGTGCGCATCGACGAGTTCATGGCGGCGTACGGGATCCACGGCGGCACCATGACCGGACTCCTGCGGTACGATCTGGACATGCGCTATGGTGGCGGCCGCCTCGGCGCGGACGGCCGGTTCGGGGTGCCGGAGGGGGGCACGGTGACGATCGAGCTTCTCGACCGTCTCCTCTCGTGGGCGGAGGCCGATCCGACCGGGGTCGTGAGAACCGCCCTCGGTAACCTCCGGGCCTTCGACTACAAGGCAGCCGATGTGGTCGTCCGCACTGAGCCGAACGAAGGCATGAAGGTGACCCTGAGTCTCAAGGGCCGGGAGATCTTGGGGATCTTCCCGCCGCGCGTGAAGGAAATCAACGTGATCGGCATGCCAATCGGGTTCCTGGCGAAGCAGTTCCCTGGTCTATGAGATCGCCAGAGCGAAGCGACTCAGGAAGGGAGCGGACGATGAACTGGGGGCGAGGTTCTCACACGGTGGCTCTCGTCGCGCTGGCGATGGCGCTTGCGGCCTGCGTCCCCGTCACCGTGAACGTCACGTTTCCGCAGGAGAAGCTCGACAGCGCCGCGAGGCAGATCGAGGAAATGCCGGCTCAGAGTGCGTCCGCTCCACCCTCGACGCCGGCCCCGACCCCGAGCGGAGGCCGGAGTGTCGACGTGGCGTCGACGCCCAGGCTCAACGAACGGTCGCCCGAGGTCGTGAAGGCGACGGAGTCCCGCCGTGAGCGCCGCCCGGAGCTTCGCGAATCGAAGAGCCGAGGCTGCATCGGCGAGACGAACCAGGGACTGCTGGTGGCGCGGCCGGGTGAGGGCTGCGGCACGGAGGCCGCGGATCTGATCCGAGGAGAGAACGCGGATCGCCAGGTGATCTACGGCGCGTTCATGAAGGAGAACAACATCCCGACGAGCGACACGGCTCGCGTCCAGAGCGCCTTTGCCAAGGCGCGCCAGGAGCGCTCGCGCCCCAATGACTGGATCCAGCTCGAGAACGGCCGGTGGGTCAAAAAGACGTGAGCTGGGGCCGGCTCCCAGCGGCCGTCAGGGAGACTGCACGATGAGGATGGCCCTTGTCGGTCGTCGTGTCAGCGTTCTCGTGGTCGTGGCGGCGTTCGCCGCCTGCGTCCCGGTGACCGTCAACGTCACGTTCCCCCAGCAAAAGCTGGACGACGCGGCGAGCCAGATCGTTGACATGAGCCGCCGCCCGGAAGGCGCGCCGCCGCCGCCCGTGCCGGCGCCGAGCGCGACGCCCAAGCCCGGCTCGAGCCTCGACCGGTGGCTTGCCCCGCTCGGGCCCCGCGAGGCGAGCGCCCAGGGGTCCCCCGTCGACGTCGCGCAGGCGCCGAAGACTGATAGCGAAGAGCTCCGCCGGCTGACGGAGTCGCAGAACGGGCGGCTGGGAGCGCTCCAGCAGTGGCTGGCGCGCGGCTGCGTGGGCGAGAACAACCAGGGGTTCGTGGAGCCCCGACCCGGGCAGGGGTGCTCCGGCGAGGTGGCCGCACTCATTGGAGAGGAGAACCGGGACCGGCAGGCCATCATCGAGACCTTCATGCGCCAGAACAAGATTGCGGCGACGGACGCCGGGCGCGTCAAGGCGTCGTTCGCCAAGGCCCACCGGGAGCGGGCCCATGGTGGGCAGTGGATCCAGACCGACCGGGGGGAGTGGGTGAAGAAGTAGCCGTGGCGCTTCGCGCCGTCTTTCTCGACGCGGGCAACACGCTCGTGGGCCTCGACTACGACACGATCGCGCGGAGGATCGGCGCCGAGGGCTCCCCGGTGGATGTGCCCGCGGTGCGGGCCGCGGAGGCCCGCGCGCGCGTCCGGCTGGATCCCCTCCTCGCCGCCCGCCGGTCGACGGAGACCGCGGACGTGTTCACCCGCTACGTCCGGTACGTGCTCGAGGAGCTCGGGCTCGCCTGGAGCGAAGGGAGCGAGCGCCTCGTGCAGGACCTTCGCGCCGTCAACCCGCCCTTCGGGCTGTGGTCGGTGTGTCTGCCCGAGGCCCCGCGCGCCCTGGAGACGCTCCGCCGGCTCGGCCTCCGGCTGGCCGTCGTCTCGAACTCGAACGGCACGGTGGCCCGGCTCCTCGAGGCGCTCGGTCTCGCGGGCTGGCTCGACGCCGTCGTCGACTCGGGTGTCGTCGGCTTCGAGAAGCCCGATCCTCGGGTCTTCGGTCACGCGGCGGCGGCTCTCGGCGTCGAGCCGGCGGAGGCCGTCCACGTGGGTGACCTGTACTCGGTCGACGTCGTGGGCGCGCGCGCGGCCGGGGCTCGCGCGATCCTCCTCGATCCCTTCGGAGTCTGGACGGTCGACGATTGCCCGAAGGCGCGGGACGTCGACGCGGCGGCGCGCCTGATCGCGGAGATGGCGTGAGCGCCGGGGGCTACGGGGGAGCCACGCGGTCGACGAAGCGGGCGGCGAGCCCCGTGTAGCGGGCCGGGTCGAGCAGGCTGTCGAGGTCGGCCGGGCCGAGGTAGGGCTTGACCCGCGGATCCTCGAGGAGCAGTTGCCTCAGGGGCCGCCGCCCCTCGACGGCATCCATGCACAGCTCGTAGACGACCTCGTGGGCCCGCTGGCGG
>JBGQGN010000093.1:0-9940 GCA_041497395.1 Methylomirabilia bacterium | reverse complement strand
TCGCGCGCCGGATCGTGTGCCGGGTGCGGCCCGGCGACAAGCTCGCCCCGGGGGAGCGCTTCGGGCTGATCAAGTTCGGCTCGCGCACGGATCTGATCGTGCCGGCGTCGGTGCGGCTTCGGGTCAAGGCGGGCGATCGCGTTCGCGGGGGCGAGACGGTGATGGGGGTGCTCCCGTGAAGCGCCGGCCGTCGGCCCCTCGACGGCGGCGCTGGTCCGCGCTTCGCGAGCGACGGCGGCAGACGATCTTCCTCCTGCCCGGGCTTCTCACGACGGGGAATCTCCTCTGCGGGTTCTACGCGATCGTGCTGACCTTCGACGGACGGCACCAGTGGGCGGCGCTGGCCCTCTTCATCGGCATGGTGCTCGACATGCTCGACGGGAAGGTGGCGCGGCTGACGCGGACCACCACCCAGTTCGGCGTGGAATTCGACTCGCTCGCCGACGTCGTGTCGTTCGGGGTCGCGCCCGCCCTTCTGCTCTACTCGTGGGCGCTCCAGCCTCTCGGGCGCGTGGGCGCGGGCGCCGCGTTCCTCTACGTGATCTGCGGGGCCCTCCGCCTGGCGCGGTTCAACGTCCTGACCGGCGTCACCGATCGACGTTACTTCATCGGCCTCCCGATCCCCGGCGCCGCCGGGGTGGTGGCGTCGACCATCCTGTTCTTCGACGAGCCGGACTTCGGCCGCGCGGGGCTGTTCGCGCTCGCATGCGCCACGTATGTGGTCGCCTTCCTGATGATCTCGAACATCCGGTACTATTCGTTCAAGGATTTGAACTTCGCGAAACGGCACCCGTTCGGGGTGCTGCTGGTGGCGGCACTGGGGATCCTGATCGTGTTCGCGCACCCGGATACCTCCGTCTTCGTTCTGTTCTGCGCGTACGCGGTGTCGGGCCCCGTGCGGTGGCTCCTGCTCAGGCAGCGCGAGCCCGCGCCGCCGATCGTGCTGCGAGAGGCCGTCCGGGGCCCGGGACCGGGCGAGGGATGACCGGGCCCGTGCCTCGCGCCGTCGCGTGGCGAGCCGGTGAGGAGAGGCCGTAGATGGCGACCTACCGGATTGCGGTTCTCCCCGGCGACGGCATCGGTGCCGAAGTCACCGTCGAGGCGATGCGTGCCCTGGGCGTCGTGGCCAAGGAGAGCGGCCTCGGGCTCGAGTTCGAGGAGGGCCTGATCGGCGGCGCGGCCATCGACGCGCAGGGCACCCCTCTGCCATCGGCGACCCTGCAAATCTGCCGAAACGCGGACGCGATCCTGTTCGGGGCGGTGGGTGGCCCGCGCTGGGACCACCTCCGACCGGAGCAGCGCCCGGAGCGGGGCATCCTCCTCATCCGCAAGGAGCTCGATCTCTACGCGAACCTCCGGCCGGCGCGGCTCTATCCCATGCTCGTCGACAGCTCGCCCCTCAAGCGGTCGGTCGTGGAGGGAGCGGACCTCCTGGTCATCCGCGAGCTCACGGGGGGCCTCTACTTCGGCGAGCCGCGCGGCATCGAGGGCAGCGGAGACGCTCGGCGCGGATTCAACACCATGGCGTACACGGTGCGGGAGATCGAGCGGATCGCGGACCTCGCCTTCCGCGTCGCGCGGGGCCGGCGGCGGCGGCTGACCTCCGTGGACAAGTCGAACGTGCTCGTCGTGTCACAGCTCTGGCGCGAGGTCGTCACGGACGTGGGACGCCGCCATCCGGACGTCCAGCTCGACCACCTCCTCGTGGACAACTGCGCCATGGCGCTCGTGGCCGAGCCCCGGCGGTTCGACACGATCGTGACCGAGAACACGTTCGGCGACATCCTCTCGGACGAGGCGGCGATCATCGCCGGGTCGATGGGCATGCTCCCGTCGGCGAGCCTCGGCGAGAAGCGGGGCGACCGGCCGCTAGGGCTCTACGAGCCGATCCACGGGACGGCGCCGGACATCGCGGGCCAGGGCGTCGCCAACCCGCTGGCCGCCATCCTGTCGGCCGGCATGCTCCTCCGGTACTCGCTGGATCGCCCGGCCGACGCCGAGCGGGTGGAGCAGGCGGTCGAGCGGACCCTGGCCGCCGGGTGTCGGACGAAGGACATTCACACGCCCGGGACCACCCTGGTGGGGACGACGGCGATGGCCGACCGGGTGATCCGGGAGCTGGAAGCGCTCTACCGCTGAGGGCGGAGGGCGATGGGTCCGGCCCGCGATTCATGAGCGGGGCGTGACCGGAGGGCGCGATGGCAGGGCATCGAGTGGCGGTCGTGGGAGCAACAGGCGCGGCGGGGGAGATGACGCTCCGGATCCTGGAGGAGCGAAAGTTCCCGGTCCGCGAGCTGCGGGCGTTCGCATCGGAGCGCTCCGTGGGCAAGACGGTCACCTTCGCGGGGGAGTCGATCCGGGTCGAGAAGGTGACGCCGGAAGCGTTCCGGGGCGTCGAGATCGCCTTCTTCTCCGCCGGAACCGCCCAGTCGAAGGAGCACGCCCCCCTGGCCGTTCGTGCGGGGGCCGTGGTCGTGGACAAGTCGAACGCGTTCCGGATGGATCCGGCGGTCCCGCTCGTCGTGCCGGAGATCAACGCTCACGCCATCCGAGGGCACCACGGCATCGTGGCGAGCCCGAACTGCACGACCGTGGTCACGGTCATGGCGCTGGCGCCGCTCCACCGGGCCGCGCGCGTGACCCGGGTCGTGGCGACCAGCTACCAGGCGGTCTCGGGCGCCGGGGTGCGGGGCGTCGCGGAGCTGCGGCAGCAGACCCTCGCGTGGGCGCGCGGTGAGGCGATCACCCCGGGCTTCTTCCCGCACCAGATCGCCTTCAACGTGATCCCGCACATCGACAGGTTCGGAGCGGGGGGGTACACCGGCGAGGAGTGGAAGCTCGTGAACGAGGTCCGGAAGATCCTCGAGGCCCCGGCCATGCCCATCTCGCCGACGACCGTCCGGGTACCCGTGTTCACGGCGCACTCCGTCGCCGTCACGGTGGAGACCGAGGAGAAGGTCACGGTCGAGCGCGCCCGGGAGCTCTTCGGGCGCTTCCCCGGTCTCCGCGTCGTGGACGACCCTGGCCAGGCGCGTTACCCCATGCCGCTGACGGTCGAGGGCCAGGACGATTGCGTCGTCGGGCGGATCCGGGAAGACCTCTCCCACGAGCGAGGGCTCACCTTCTGGGTCGTGGGCGATCAGCTCCGCAAGGGGGCGGCGACCAACGCCGTGCAGATCGCCGAGCTGATCGGCGGAGCGGCGCCCGGCCGGTAGGCCCGATCGATTCCGAGGCGCCCTCCGCGCGGCTGGCCCTCCTGCTGGCCTACGACGGCGCCGCCTACCACGGCTGGCAGGTCCAGCCCGGGGCGCCGACACTCCAGGGGCACGTTCTCGAGGCGCTGCGTCCGCTGGCCCAGGGTGAGGTCCGGGTAGTCGGGGCGAGCCGGACCGATGCCGGGGTCCACGCGTTCGGCCAGGTGGCGAGCGTCGCAACCCGGGAACCGCTGGCGCCGGCCGTTGTCATGGCCGCGCTCAATGCGCGTCTCCCGCGGGACATCCGGGTGCTGGCCGCTCGGGCCGCGCCCGAAGGGTTCGACGCCCGCCGCGCCGCTCGGCTCAAGCGCTACGGGTATCTCCTGGCCACGGACCGAGTACCGTCACCCTTCCTCCGCGGGTTCGCGTGGCAGGTGGGGCGGGCGCTCGATGCGGGCGCGATGACGCGCGCCGCGGCACCGCTTCGAGGAAAGCACGACTTCGCCGCGTTCTGCGCGGCACCCGGGCGCGAGCGCGATCCTATCTGTACCGTGCGGGCGGTGCGCGTCGTCGCGGGTCGCGACCACATCGGCGTCCTCATGTCCGCCGACGCCTTCCTCCATCACATGGTGCGGAACGTCGTGGGATCACTCGTCGAGGTGGGACTGGGGCGGCGCCCGCCCGGATGGGTCGCCGAGGTGCTCGCCGGGCGGGACCGTCGGGCCGCGGGCCCGACCGCGCCTCCCCACGGGCTCTATTTGATCCGCGTAGTGTATCCGTGGACGCTTTTCCCGGGTGTCCGAGGCGGCGGGCGAGCGGCCCTCAGGCGGATGCCCTGACGGCGAACGTCTCCTCCAGATCGTCGACGTCAGCCGACCCGCTTCTCGACTCGATACGGAACCAGTGCGCCATGTTCGTGCACGACGAGTATCTGCCCGGCGCGAAAGATCCGATGTTCGACGAGGAGGGGCTTCGGGGCCTACGACGTCTTCTGGAGATGCTGGAGCAAGCGGAGCGGTGGCGGGCGGAAGTTCGACCGCCTCGAGACGCATAGGAGCGGCGGGGCCGCGGTCAACCCCCAGGGCTGAGACCGAACCGCCGCACCAGGTCGTCGAAGTCGTGAGCGGGGACGGTTTCCGCCCAGCGGGCGGCGTCCTCGTCCCCCTTCAACATCTCCGTCGCGTACTGCACCGCCTCCTGGCGTGAGCGGAACAGCCGCCAGGCGTGGACCGCCTTCGCGCGGGCTCGACGTAGGTAGAACACCGGGTCGAGGGGGTCGGCGGGCTGGTACTCCAGCCGGGCCCCGACGTGATCATAGGTGGCCCAGGCCACTCCGATGCCGCGCCCCGACAGCACGCGTGCCTTGAGCGACTCTTCCTCCGGAAGAGACTCGGTGTCGCGAAGCCACGGTCCGTAGTAGACGGGAATGATCTCCCCGGGAATCGCCAGCAGGTGAGGCAAGGGCGGTCCAACCCGGTCGAGCGCCGCCTTGGCGGACTCGCCCAGCCAGAAGAGCCCTGGGGTGGGGGCGGCACCGGCGCGCTGGTAGGCGATTCGCCGGAGCTCGGGATCACCGAGCCAGGCGACGTCCGGCGCGTGCAGAGCCTCCCAGACCTCCACGACCTCGCCCGGATCCAGCAACCGGCGGCGGCGGTCTATCTCCGACCGGTCCGTGACCAGGAAGAGGCGCGCCATTGGCGGTCAGTCAGCGACGGTCAGGAGGACGGGGACGGGGCGCCAGTAGCCCTCACGGCGGGCGACGAGATCGAGGTGGGGAGAGCCCCAATCCTCGACCAGAGCGCTCCCGGCGTTCCAGCGCACCCGGCGGTCGAGCTCCTTCAGATAGCCGCCGCAGCTCTTGCACGCCGTGATCGCGTAGCCTTCCTCCTCGAGGCCCTCGGGCACCAGGCGGATCTGCTGGGCGATCTCGAGGGTGCCGCAGAGGGGGCAGCGAGTGCGCGAGAAGACCCACGCCCCTCCGCAGGCGTGGCACGTCAGGCGCCGCTGCCCGTCCTCCGGGATGTCGGCAAATGACGGTGGGGCGCCGCAGAAGGGACACACCCCTCGGCCCCACGACCCAGGCTCGAAGTGCTCGCGGGAGCCGGCAAAGAAGCGCGTCAGGACGGGATGCAGGGCCGCCACGGCCAGGAAGCCCAGGCTCTCCACCGAGAGGCGGGTACGCTGCGGCAGCCAGCCGGCGCCCAGCCGGCCGGGCGCGGGCAGGAGATCCCGGAGGGTGATGCCGCCGGCGTCCCACAGCTCGGCGAAGCTCCGGAGCGCGTCGACCTCGACGCCCGTGGCCGCCAGGGCGTCCAGCGCGGGGCCAAGCACCGCCTCCAGATCGGCGTTCCGGAGCTCGGGCTGGATTCGCGAGAGGAGCGGCTCGCCCTTGCTCCACGGCACGCGGCAATCCTCCGCGGACCAGGACAGAGGCGAGGAGCCCTCGCCCCACTCGGTCCACGCCCGGAGCACGGGCTCGCACGGGGCAAGGGCCTCGCGAAAGCTTGGGCGGCGCGCGAGGAGCGCGCGCCACTCGTCCAGCAGGCCGTCGTCCACCGGCCCGCCGCCAGGGGCCGACGCCGTCAGGTGACCTGACCCGCGGCGATCAGGACGTACTTGATGACGAAGCCGCCGACCAGCACCAGGATCGCCACGAGGGCCGCGAGCCCCGCAGACGCCCGTCGGAGGCCGCCGGTGAACCCGAACGCGAGCGGCACGACCAGGCCGACCATCACGGCGCCGAGCCAGAACGTGAGGCTGTACTGCCCGGACAGGAGCGGCGCGAGGGCCCGGCTGATGCCGACCGAGCCGCTCATCTTGACCGTCACGATGAAAAGGGCCAGGGCGACCGCCTGGACGACCAGGGCCGCCACCACGGCGCGCATGAGCGGGGCGAGCGCGTCCCGCCGGTCTCCGCCGAATACCGCCAGGATCAGCGCGATCGCCGCCGCGCCGGTCGAGGCGCCGACCGCCAGGAACAACGCTCCCAGCCAGTGGCCGTTGACGAAGAGCGGCCGAGCGGTGGCGCCGAGCAGGACGCCGGGGTAGGCGGCAAGGAAGAACCCGAAGATGGACCCCACAAGGCCCACGACGGTTCGGAGCCCCGGGAATCCTCGGCCCCCTCGGTGCTCGCGCAGGACCTCCAGCGCGGCGAGGAAGGCGCACCCGCTGAACGCGAGCAGCGCCCAGGCCCCCGCGCTCATCGGCGAGCCGGGCTTCAGGTGGAAGGGCCCGAGTGTGAGGGCGCCCATGCCGATCTCCGCGGAGGGTTTCGAAACCATCAGCATGTGCAGGAAGCGCGCCGGGAGCCCGAGGTCGGCGATGAGCAGGATCGGCGCGGGGATCACCGCCAAGATGGCGACGTAGTATCCGATGCGGACGACGCTCTGGTAGCGCTCGGGGCCGAGGAGGTGGGCGATGGTCGCGATCACGAAGGCGCCGCCCGCGATCCCGCCGAGGAAGAAGTAGACGTCGATGAGGAGGGGCCAGTCGGCGCTCTTGAGGAGTCCGGGCTCCATCTCAGCTCTCCTCTTTCCCGCCGCGCGAGCGGAACGCCACGACGGCTCCGATCCCGACGGCGATCGCAGAGCCGATCGACAGCAGGGAGTCGACGAACACGTTCCGCTGGGGAAGCTTGGGATTCTCCGGCAGCCCGTAGATCGACGGCTTCCCCGTGATGAGGAAGAAGGCGTTCAGGCCGCCGAGCGGACCGTTCTGGTCCTCGCCGTACAGCTGGGCGTCCTGGTACCCCTGCTTCCGGAGCTCCTCGACGCGCTTCCGGGCGACGGCGGCCAGCTCGTCCCGGAAGCCGAACCGGATCGACTGGGTCGGGCACGCCTTGGCACAGGCCGGCCCGAGCCCGTTGTGGATGCGATCGTTGCAGAAGGTACACTTGGTGGCGGTGCCCGTGTCGTGGTTGAAGGCGACCACGCCGAACGGGCAGGCCGACACGCAGTAGCGGCAGCCGTTGCAGATGTCCTGGTTGATGTTGACCGTCCCGAACTCGGTGCGGTGGATGGCGCCGGTCGGGCACGCCTCGAGACACCCCGCCTGGGCGCAGTGCTTGCAAACGTCCGACATCATGTGCCAGCGGATACCGACCTTGTCGTCCGGCTCCTCGAAGAAGCGCACGAGCCGGTAGCTCTTGTCGGTGAAGTGCTGGTGGTTCTGGTAGGTGCCGGTCCACTCCGGCTCCTCGGGCGCCAGCTGGTTCCACTGCTTGCAGGCGACCTGGCAGGCGCGGCACCCGATGCACAGCGAGACGTCCGTGAACATCGCAAGGGTGCGGGCCATGGCTACGCCTCCTTCCGCACGTTGCAGAGGAGTGCCTTGGACTCCTGGATGAACGTCGTCGGGTCGCCGAGACTCGCGACGAGGTCGTTCGTGACGTCACCCCGCGCGGACTTCATGACGCCCTGGTACCCCCAGTGCCACGGGATGCCGACCTGGTACACCTTCTTGCCGTTGATCACGAACGGCCTGATCCGCTCGGTCACCATGGCCCGCACCTTGATCTTGGCCCGGGGCGTCTCGACGCTGAGCATGTCGCCGTTCTGGATCCCCAGCTCCTTGGCCATCTCCGGCCCGATCTCCGCGAAGTGGCCGAAGAAGAGCTCGGAGAGCCAGGGGACGTGGCGCGACATGCCCGCAGCGTGGTGCTCGGTCAGGCGATAGGTCGTGAGGATGAACGGGTACTTGTCCGGGGTCCCGAGCTTGTTGAGGTCGCCGATGTCGTACACCTTGGCGACCGGGTTGTTCTGGACCTTGGACAGGAGGTTCTGGGTGGGCGACTCGAAGGGCTCGTAGTGCTCGGGGAAGGGCCCGTCGAGGACCGACGCGAAGAACTGGCCGAGGCCGTGCGGGTTCATGATGAACGCGTCCGTGCCGGAGATGCCCTTGAGCGGCCCGTCCTTCGCACGCGGCGCGTCGGGCGCCATCGTCGGGCTGAAGTCCGGGACGTCGTTGCCGACCCACTTCTTCTGGTTCGCGTCCCACCAGATGAGCTTCTTCTTCTCGCTCCAGGGCTTCCCGGAGGGGTCGGCGGAGGCGCGGTTGTAAAGGATCCGGCGGTTCGCCGGCCACACGAATCCCCAGCCGTGGGCCATGTAGTCGTCGCCCTTCGGCTTCTCGCGCCGGAGGGCGAGGTTCTTTCCCTCCTCGGGGTACACGCCCGTGTAGATCCAGTTGCCGCAGGCGGTGGACCCGTCGTCCCGCAGGTGCCCGAAGGTCTTCATCGGCTGGCTTCGCTTGTAGAGGAACTCCCCCGGCTTGTCCTTGTCCGGGATGTCCTCGGTGGCGTAGCCGTTGACCTCCTTCAGGACCAGCTCCATCTTCGGCTCCTTCTTCGGCCCCTCGGGCTGGTAGTCCCAGACGAGGTCGAGGACGGGCCGGTCCTTGCTGGCCCGGGAGCCGGTGTAGAGCGCCTTGAGCCGGTTTCCGAGGTCGACGATGAACGCCGCGTCGGAGCGGGAGTCTCCCGGCGGCTCGACCGCCTTCACGTGCCACTGCTGGAGCCGCATGGTGTTCGTGATCGATCCGTCCTTCTCCGCCGCCGGCGCGCCGGGGATGAAGAAGACCTCCGTCTGGCTCGACTTCGGGTCGACGCCCGGCGCCTTCCACACCGCGGCGGTCTCCGTCTCGAACAGGTCGACGACGACCATCCACTCGAGGTTGCGGAGCCCCGTGCGGACCATGCTCGAGTTGGGGCTGTCGACCGCCGGGTTCTGGCCCATGCAGATGAAGCCCGTCACCTTCTTCTGGACCATCGCCACGGTGAAGTGCTGGTGGGAGTACGCGTCGGCCTTCTCCCGCTTCGGGAGGTAGTCGTAGGCGTAATCGTTGTCCTTGGTGGCGGCGGACCCCCACCAGGCCTTGAGCAGGCTGATCACGAACTTGGGGTTGTTGACCCAGTAGCCGCCCTTGGGCGTCGTCTTCTCGAGGTAGTCGGTCAGGGTGGGGTGGGCCGCCTGGAGGGGCTCGGTCGGGTATCCCGGCAGCATGTGGTAGAGCGTCCCGAAGTCCGTGGCTCCCTGGACGTTCGAGTGGCCGCGAAGGGCGACCACACCGCCGCCCGGACGCCCGATGTTGCCGAGAATGAGCTGCAGCATGCAGAGCGACCGGATCTGCTGCACCCCGTTGGTGGACTGGTTCAGCTGGAGCGCGTAGGAGACCGTCGCCGTCTTGTCCGGGCCCGATGCCGAGCAGAAGGTGTCGGCCGTCTTGAGGAACAGGTCCTTCGGGATGCCGCAGACCTTCTCGATCATCTCCGGCGTGTAGCGCGCGTAGTGCCGGCGCAGGTGCTGGAAGACGCAGTTCGGGTCCTTGAGGATCTTGTCCTGCTTCGGGTACCCGTCCGCGTCCAGCTGGAACTTCCAGGTCGACTGGTCGTAGGCGCGCTTGCCGGCATCGAAGCCGCTGAAGAGCCCGTCGAGATCGGCCGCGCTCTTGAACGCCGGGTCCAGCAGGAGCGAGGCGTTCGTGTAAGAAACCACGTAGTCGTGGAAGTACTTCTTGCTCTCGATCGCGTAACGGATCAGGCCCCCGAAGAACACGATGTTGGTTCCGGAGCGGATCGGCACCCAGATGTCGGCGGTCGCGGACGTCCGGGTGAAGCGGGGGTCGACGTGGATGATCTTCGCCCCGCGCTCCTTGGCCTTCATCACCCACTTGTAGCTGACCGGGTGGCACTCGGCCCAGTTGGAGGTGGGCATGATCACGTCGGCGTTGATGACGTCGATCAGGTTGGT
>JBGQGN010000092.1:0-9994 GCA_041497395.1 Methylomirabilia bacterium | reverse complement strand
CTGCAGCGACCTCGGCTTCCTGATATTCTGCCCCATGGCGCATTCCTCCGGCGGCCGCCCTGGTGGGCGGCTGGTTGGTGGTTAACTTCCCCACCGGAAGAATGCGCCACTTCCTTTTTCCACACGAATCGGGACACGACCTCTCCGAGTTGATTCTGAGCTCGGCAGGATTCTGCGATTCGGGCAAGTTTATCGGCCACCCGCGGGTGTTCGGCGCCAAAGAGTCGTTCAAGTACTGTGACTAGACGCCGCTCGTGGGTTTCGATGTCGCGGGGCAACGCAGCGCCTCGCTCCCTGTGCAATGCGTGCCATCGTACTCGATGCGCCTCGAGGGAATCTTTCATGGCTCCCCAGACAGCGGGCGCCGAATTGCTGTCTGGGATCTGCACCTCTAGCGGAGCTCCCTTCGCGTCGTAGAGACCCCACAGCATGCTAGGGCTGCAGAACCTGTCGAACGTCTCTTGGTCGAAGTCTGCCTCGAGGAGAATGCGCGACGCCCACGCCTCCAGCGTTTCGCCATCATCCTGACCCCGCGCCCGGTAGACACCAGCGAGGTTGATCAAGGCCAGGGCGACCCTCGGATCGCTATCTGGGTCGGGTGTCCGTACGATCCGGAGGGAGAGAACCTTCGAGTACAACGGCTCGGCATCGGCAAACGACCCCTGCGCGCAGCGAACGGCCGCGAGATTTTCCAGGCTGACGGCGAGCGCCAGATCGTTCGAGCTGATCTCTGGAGACGCGGCCGCATCGGCAAACGTTTTCGCCGCGACGTCCATGCTCCCTTGCCCGTAGGCCAGGATGCCGGCGCTCACGGCCTTGGCCCATGCGCTGCTGGCGCGTCCGACGAGGTTCGGCGGATCAGGCCGCGAGCGCATGCTGTAAAGCACTGCGCCGAGCGCGGCTATCGTTACCACGTACCCGGTGAAGAACGTCAAACGTGCGGGCGTAACGAGTGCAGGCGTTCCTGTCACCCATCCGGCACCAATCGTGACAGTCCCGAGTAGCGCCAGTGCCGCGCCGGTGACGACACCGCTGATCATGGCGCGCGCGCCACGGGGATTGGGCGCCAAAGGTCCCAACTCCCCCGTTCGTGTGAAGAGACGAGCTCCCAGGATGAGAGGTATGAAGCCGAGGAGCGCGCCAATGATGGAAGCTGCTGGCGCCAGACTACCCGCCGCCATGGCACCGCCAACCGAGTAGATCACGATCGCGGCGAAAAGAAGCCGCATTGGCATCGCGTGGAGACTATGGGCGAGATGATGCGACTCGTCAACCGTCGGGGTCGATGTGTAGCATCGCCGCCGTCATCACTCAAGACTTTTCGCTGATGTTGGCCGTGTTTTGGCCGTGAACGACTCCCAACGCGGCCCAACAAGCCCCGACGCCGGGCACGCCGGCAGCCGACTAACCAACTGTTTTCGCTGGGTCTCATTGGGCCGCGTGGCGACACACTGTAGGCTCAAAACCTAAAGGTCACTGGTCCAAACCCAGCCGGTGCAACCCGTCTAGATCAAATCGATCTCGAAAGTGAGCATGTTTGATATCGGTGATTGCGGGCCCCCGCAAACATGAACGACGAGGGGTTGGCGGATGCGAACGACGCTCGCCCCTTTCGTCTACCCAGACTTCACCCAGGAAACGGTTCCCTCGGCTGGGTGCGCCTCGAACGGTTGGAACCAACGTTGCGGACGCACGCGGCTGCCACGGCTTCGCGCGCCTCCGGTGCACCGACTGCGCGTTCGAGCGACTCGTCCCCTTCTCCTGCGAGGGTCGGGGCTTCTGCCCGAGTTGGCGGCGGACGGCGCATGACGGAGTGCGCCGCCGGCCTCGTCGACGAGGTGCTGCCGCGGGTGCCCGTGCGCCAGTGGGTGCTGAGTCTCCCGTATCGTCTTCGCTATCTGCTGGCGTGAGACCACGCGCTGGCGCGCGCGGTGCTCGGCGTGTTCGTGCGGGTGCTGCTGGGCTTCCAGCGCCACCGCGCGCGCCTGTACCGGCCACGCCTATTTCGTGGATGCCGGCTGGAGCTGAGCCGCGCCGCCTGTCGCGAGCGGCCACACGTAGCGATCCCACGTGAGACCGACCACGTCCATTTGGCCGGCCGCTCGCGCGCCCGACCGTTCGGCGACGCGCCGCGAGTGGGCGTTCTGCGGAAGAATGGCCGAGATCGCGTACGAGAGCCGCAGAACGTCGCGCGCGTAGTCGCGAACGCAACGCGCCGCTTCGGTCACGAAACCCTGGCCCCAGGCGGCGGGGTCGAACGTGTAGCCGAGCTCACACTCGAATGTCAGCGCGACGCCCGCGGGCGCCTGTTGGCGCCCGAACCATCCTCTGCGAATCCCGTGCTCCGTCTTCCTTGCGCAGGACCGCGAGGTAGCCGAGCGCGAGCTGCTCATAGCTCGCGAGCGTGTACCGCAACCATGCGGCCGTCTCTTCGGGCGAGCGCGGCCGGCCTGCGGGATAAAGATGCTGCGCGACTTCGGGGAGTGCGTGGATGCGAGTGAAGAACGGCAGATCGTCCGGCGCGATCCGCGGCAGCACGAGGCGAGCGGACGCCAGCCGGTCTGTGCTGTGCGCCAGGGTCATTGTGAAGACGCCTTCATGTCGCTCGCATTGTAGAGCCTTTCGCGGAGTCGGATCGATAGCAGCGACTGCGCACCAGGCCGAGAACGTGAACACAGCGCCGAGCAGTATCGGCGCGCCGAGGATCGCCGACCCTCCGATCGCTTGACAAGGGCGGGCCAGTTGCTATATTCAACCTACAGGTTGAATATATGACGACCCCTGTTCTCGACCTCGCCTTCGCGGCGCTCTCGGACCCGACGCGCCGAGAGATCGTCCAACGGCTGGCGAAGGGCGCCGCGCGCGTAACCGACCTCGTCCAGCCCTTCGACATGTCGTTCAACGCCGTCTCGAAGCACGTGAAGGTGCTCGAGCGCGCCGGGCTGGTGCGGCGCACGCGGGCAGGCCGCGAGCACCATATCGCCCTCGATCCGGAGCCGATCCGGCGCATCGCGGGCTGGGCCTCCCGCTACGAGCGGTTTTGGAGCGACCGCCTCGACAAGCTCGAGGCATTCCTCAAAGCGAACAGAAAGGGAGATTGACGATGCCTACTGCCGGAACGGGCCAGATCGCCCCCCTCCTCCGGATCACGGTCCCCCGCCGGATCGACGCTTCGCCCGAAGAGGTCTTCGACGCATGGGCCGAACCCGACCTGTTCAGGCGCTGGCTCGAGCCGCACCGGGCCGTTCTCCGCAAGGCCGCGGTCGACGAGCTTTGGTATTGGGAGGCGGACCATGCCGGCCGTCTGTGGGCGCACTACTGCCGCTACCTGCGCGTGGAGCGCCCGCGGCTGCTCGAGTTCGCGTGGATGTCGGAAGCGACGCGCGGGCTCGAGTCCCGGGTGACCATCGAGATGACGCCGTCCCGCGGCGCCACCGATCTGACATTGACGCACCACGGGCTCCCCGACGACGAGATGGGCCGCGGCCACGAGGAGGGCTGGAAGCACTTCACCGGCATCCTGGCCGAGAAGATCAAAGGGCTGCGGTGAGGCCGGAACGCCAAGGACACCCAAAGGAAGGAGAGAAGAGCGATGACGAAGCACATGGCCGGGACACGTAAAGAATGGCTCGCAGCGCGGCTCGACCTGCTCGAGGCGGAGAAGGAGCTCACGCGGCGCAGCGACGAGCTGGCGCGGCGGCGGCAGGCGCTGCCGTGGGTTCGCATCGACAAGGAGTTTCGATTCGAGACCGACGAGGGGAGCGCCTCGCTGGCAGGCCTCTTCCGAGGGCGCTCGCAGCTCCTCGTCTACCACTTCATGTTCGGGCCCGACTACGCGGCGGGGTGTCCGTCCTGCTCGGCGATCGCGGACGGCTTCAATGGGTTCGCCGTGCACCTGGCCAACCACGACGTCATGCTTTGGGCGGTGTCGCGGGCGCCGGTGGCGAAGCTGCAGGCATACAAGCGGCGGATGGGGTGGACGTTTCCCTGGGCGTCCTCGGGCAGCAGCGACTTCAACGCCGACTTCAGCGTCGGGTTCACCGAGGCGCAGCAGCGCGAAGGAGGCGTCGAATACAACTACCGGCGCGAGCCGCCGCTGGTCCGTGAAGCCGGCGGCGCGGAGCCCGTCGACGAGTTCGCGACCGCGGCCGGAACCGACGCCGCCACGTACTCGCGCGAGAGGCCGGGCGTGAGCGCGTTCGCGCTCGAAGACGGCGTGGTCTACCACACCTATTCCGCCTATGCGCGCGGAGTGGACGGCCTCTGGGGCATGTACCAGTGGCTCGACCGCGCCCCCAAGGGGCGCAACGACACGGGCCTCTGGTGGCGCCGCCACGACGAGTACAACAGGGGCTGAGCGCCATCGCGGACGAGATCATGGCGCGGTACAGTGAAGGACAACCCGAGGAGGAGACCATGGGAGCCAAGGGAGAAGCGTTCGCCAGGCAGTTCGAGGCCAAGGTGGAGGAGGCCACGGCTTTTCTCGAGACGTTGAGCGATGCCGACTGGAAGAAGACGACCGCCGCCGAGAAGTGGACGGTCGCCGTGACGGCGCACCACATCGCCAGAAGCTACGAGGCGGTCACCCACATCATCAAGACGATCGCCGCCGGCCAGGCGCTGCCGCACTTCACGCCCCAGATGCTCGACGAGATGAACGCCCAGCATGCCGAGGAGTTTGCCGGCTGCACGAAGGCGGAGACAATCGCGCTCCACAAGAAGGGGGCCGCCGTCGCGGCCGCCGCCGTGCGTGGCCTCTCCGATGCCGAGCTGGCGAAGACCGGCCCCGTGTTCACGGGGCTGCCCTCCATGAGCGCCGAGGAGATGGTCAAGCGCGCCCTCCTCGACCACGTCGACGAGCATTTCGGCAGCATCCGGAAGACGATCGGAGGCTGAGTCACCCGTCGGTGAAAGGAGTCATGGCGATGATCAAGGGACTGCGCGGAGCGAGCATCTGGAGCGAGGACGTGAAGAACCTGCTGCCCTTCTATCGCGACGTCCTGGGCCTCAAGGTGGGATTCGAGAGCCCGGAATTCGTCGTGCTCGGTGAGCTGGGGACGCCGGCGCTGGCGCTGGGGACGCACAGCGAGGTGCACGGGCGCAACGTCGACCCGGCGCGGCACATGGTCGGCCTGGCGACCGACGACGTCAGGGCGGACTGGAAGCGATTGAAGGCCGCCGGGGTCGAGTTCGTCGAGGATCCGACGGACTACGGGAATCTTCGGATCGCGACCTTGAAGGACCCGGAAGGGAACCTGGTCCAGCTGCTGGAGCCGCTGAAGGCGTAAAAGAATTGATAGGGGCGGAGCCCGGCCCGACACACGTGCGGTGGCGCTCTCGCGATGGCTGGACGTCGTGGATCCGGGGTATCACATCGCGGCCCAGCAGCGCGCTCATCGTCGTCCCCATTTGCGCCGCGAGCTTCGCATTTCCGAGGACGGCCGTGCCCCCGGACTTCTCGCCACCCGCCGCGAGATACGAGTCATAGCAGCAGCGTCTTCTTCTTTCCCCACAGGTCCGAGAGCAGCCCTGAAGGCACTTCGCCGCAGAGGATCACGAGCGCGAACACGGCTTGCAGCTCCATGAACTGCCGCATGCCGATCCCCTTCGTGCGAGATAGGGGACCCACAAGGCGATCACGGGGTCAGGAGTCGTCAATCAGCCCGGATGAGGCGCCGGCACCGCACACGGCGGGCGCTGAGGCGCCCCTGACTCACCGCGAACCGGCGACGCCTCACCAAACCTCCCGATTTCAAAGGTGGCTCGCCCGGCGCGGTTGATGCACATCCCTGCTGCGAGGAGGTCGAGGCGATGGACTGGTTCAGCGCGTGGGAGCCGTTGCCGGCGTGGGTGATCTTGGCCGTG
The DNA here is from genome assembly GCA_041497395.1 of Methylomirabilia bacterium. Taxonomy (GTDB): domain Bacteria; phylum Methylomirabilota; class Methylomirabilia; order Rokubacteriales; family DASRDR01; genus DASRDR01. The sequence goes on along the minus strand of JBGQGN010000092.1, from coordinate 4,129 downwards.
ATCGTGCTGGCCGCGGTGGCGATGTGGTACCGGTTGCGCGTCGTGCGTCACTCGTTCTGGTGCGCGGCCGCTGGCCGCGACGTCGAGATGCGCGTGGGGCGCGGGTGTGTGCAGTCCTGCTCGGCGTTCGAGGCTCCGACCGCGATTGCCTGCGCCCGGCGCTGCCTCGATCGTAGCTTCCGCGTGCAGTGGCCGCCGGCGATTCCGGTGCTGGCTCGGCCGCAAGGCACTGCGCGTCTCGCATGAGGGGGGATCTATGAAACGGCTGGCGTTCACGCAACATACCATGCGCTGCCCATTGGATGGCGGCACCGCGAGCGTGACGGTGCGCACCGATCCCGATGGCTATCCATCTCGTCGGTACCGCGCCGTGACGGCCTGCTCGTTGCTGCCGTCGACGTCCTTCGTTCCCCCGGCAAGACGCGGCTATTTCTCCGATGTGGCGCCGCCTGTGGCGTACCTCTGCGAGGTCGATCCGAGCCGGCGCCACTCGGTGGAGGTCGCGTGCCCCAAACCCTGCCTGGCGACATTGAACGCCGCCGAACCCGGCGCCCGGCCCCTACGCTGCACGTCGGGAGTCAATGACGCCCTGGAGCTGGCCCGGCAGATCCAGAGCCCGGCCATCATGCGGGTGTTGTGGTCCTACAGCGGCTGAGGGCCGAGCGCGGATCCTAGCGGGCGCCGAAGCTCCGGAAGGAGCTCACGACGGCGTTGTGTGGGACAGAAACTCGTCGGGACCATCGGTGGCCGTGAGCAGCCTCATCGCGCTAGCCTTTGTCGCAGACGGTCATGATGCGCATCAGGCCGCCGGCGGCATACGCGATCTGGCAGCCGCTGGGGGAGAGGACCAAGCCGTTGTCCAGCGCTCCGGCGATGATCTTCTCCCAGGCCTCCTTTCGGGCGTCCAACCGGTAGACGCCCTGCACCGCGGTGTCGATCGCCGCGCCCCACACCGCGACATAGAGCTGCCCATGGCCCGCCCATATCCTCATGGCCGAGTAGCATTGGGGACCGCAGGAAAAGTGCTGCATGACGTAGAGCGTTGAAAACACCCTGATCCAGGGCCCGTCGGGAAGGATCACCGAGTCTTTGATCTCGCCGTCCGGCGTCACCCACCACCCCTTCAGCGGCCAGTAGGGGCTGGCGATGTTGAAATCCCGCGTGCTCAGATACCAGAAATAGAGACCCGAGGACGCGTCGAAACTGGAGCTCACCTCGACCTGATTGCCGATCCACGTCGGCGTTGTTTCCAGCGCCACTTCGACGGCGGAACCGGCCGTTTCGATCTTGACGACCCTGTCGTGGGGGGTCTCTATTTTTCCCCCGCGATAGTAGATCGTCGTGCGGCCGTGCGCGGCTTTGAGCAGCGGTCGACCTGATTGCTCCTGGACGGACGCCGGGGCTTTGTACCTCGTCGGCGTGCAGTCGTGCGGATTGGAGTCGCCTACCTCGAGCAGTTTGTAATCCGTGAAACCCGCCGGCTGGTCCCAGTCCTGGACCCGGCGGTACACCATGTTCGCGTACGACGTGTGGCTGCCGCTCACCTCGGGCATGGTCACGGCGAATGTCCCGCCTTCCTGCGCGAAACACTCGTCTCTCGTCCTCGGATAGTAGGGCTCGGTGACGACCTGGACGATCCTGGCATCGCGGGCGTCGAGCTTGACGATCTTGTTGTCCACGCCGGTGAGCAGCACCTGCTCGTCGAGCCACACGAGCGGCCTGGCCTTGGGCAGGACCGTCCGGACCGGGATATTCGCCAGCGGCGGCTGTTGCGTTCGAGATCCGGAAAGAACGAAGACGACGCCGGCCCCCGCCAGCCCCGCCACGAGGACCAGGATCACTTTTTTCACCACGAGCGCACCACCGGCAGGACCTCCTTGGCGTAGAGACGAAGCCCGGCTTCGGCCACGTCGAAGGGCGTGCCGCCGAAGCGGAACGATGTGGCCAGCTCGAAGTCGCCCACGATGGCGCGCCGCTCCTCGAGCTTGCGCAGGATCCGGTCGGGCGGGCCCCACACGGCAGCCTCCATGAACGCGGTCACGATCCCGTCCATGCCGGTCTCCCGCGCCATCGCGATCTTCTGCGCGTAGGCATCGTAGCCCTTCACGGTGCTGAAGTGCGGGCCGAGCAGCTCGTAGTGGTAGAAGTTGCTCTCCACGAACTTGCCCATGTACTGGCGGGCCGTCGCCTCCGCGCCTTCCGCGCCGGGGGTGCAGACGCAGAAGTCGGCCAGCAAGGGCGGCCCGGCCTCCTGTCCGTGCATCTCGCGCACGAGATCGCGGTGCTTCTGGATGGCCGGCATGCGCATCGGCCAGGGCCGGTCCGCGAACATCACCGTCCGCGCATTCAGCCGCGCGGCCGACACCACCGAATCGTCGGAGGAGGCCACCGCGTACACGCGGCCGTCGAAGCTCCGCGTCGGGCGCGGCCGGATCTCCGTCCGCGGCTGCCGGTAGAAGGGCCCGGCGCCCTCCATGAACCCGGTGCGAAGGCCGCGCAGGATCATCTCCGCGGCCTCGTCGAACCGTTCCCGCGATTCGTCCATCGTCCCCCGGAAGGCCTCGAACTCCCGCCGGGCCAGGCCGCGACCGATGCCGAGACGCAGGCGGCCCCGGCTGAGGTGGTCGAGGACGGACACCTGCTCGGCGACGCGCAGGGGATCGTGCCAGGGCAGGATGACGGCGGCGGTGCCGAGGCCGACCTCCGGGCACGCCGCCGCGAGGTAGGACATGAGCTGCAGGTTGTCCGGGCAGAACGAGTAGTCGTTGAAGTGGTGCTCCACCGACCACAGCACGTCGAAGCCGAGGTCGGCGGCCAGGCGGGCCAGCCGCAGCTCCTCATCCCAGACCTGCCTGTCGGACACGTCGCTCCACCCGTAGCTGGCGAACACCATCTGCAGGCCGACGTCCATCGCATCCTCCCCGGGGTGACGTCCTGGTTGGACTATACTGCTTGATCGCTTCGGCCATCTGACAGGGAGGACCCATGAGCGAAGTCGACGGCGCGACCCTGATCGCGAGGAGCCTCAAGCGGCAGGGTGTCACGTTCATGTTCGGGATCGTCGGGTTCCCGGTGAACCCGGTCGCCGCCGCTGTGCAGAAGGAGGGGATCACCTACGTCGGCATGCGCAACGAGCAGTCCGCCTCGTATGCCGCGCAGGCCGTGGGCTATCTGACCGGGCGCCCCGGCGCCTGCCTCGTCGTGTCGGGCCCCGGCGTCGTCCACGCCCTCTCCGGCCTCGCCAACGCGCAGCAGAACGGCTGGCCGATGGTTCTCATCGGCGGCGCATCGGAGACCTGGCGCAACGGCATGGGGGCGTTCCAGGAGGAGCGCCAGGTGCTGATCGCCACGCCGTTCTGCAAGTTCGCGCATGCGGTCGAGCACGTCCACCGAATCCCGTTCTACGTGGAAATGGCGGTGCGGAACGCGATCTACGGCCGGCCCGGCGCGACTTATCTCGACCTGCCGGACGACATCATCACCGGGAAGGTCGACGAGTCGAGGGTGGACGAGCCGGCGCGCTGCCCGGACCCACCACGCACCCAGGCCATGCCCGACGATGTCGAACGCGCGCTGGACGTGCTTCGGTCGGCGGAGCGGCCGCTGGTCATCGTCGGCAAGGGCATGGCGTACTCGCGCGCCGAGAACGAGGTCCGTGCCTTCATCGAGCGCACCAAGGTCCCGTTCCTCGCCTCGCCGATGGGCAAGGGCGTGATGCCCGACGACCATCCGCTGTCGGTCGGCGCGGCGCGCAGCCACGCGCTGCAGAATGCCGACGTCATGCTGCTGATGGGGGCGCGGCTCAACTGGATCATGCATTTCGGCCTGCCGCCGCGCTTCGACAAGAACGTGCGCATCATCCAGCTCGACATTGCGCAGGAGACGATCGGCCAGAACGCGCCGACCGAGGTCGCACTGGTGGGCGACGGCAAGGCGATCGTCGGCCAGCTCAACACGGCGCTCGAAAAGCGCGAGTGGGTCTATCCCGAGGATGCGCCCTGGCATGCCGCGCTCGCCGACAAGGCGGCGGCGAACGCGGCGCAGATCGCGCCCCAGCTCGCCGACGACGCGGCGCCGGCCAACTATTACCGCGCGCTGAAGGACGTCGCCGCCTGGGCGCCGGAGGACG
>JBGQGN010000091.1:0-9996 GCA_041497395.1 Methylomirabilia bacterium | reverse complement strand
CTGGTGGCCTCCCTGTCCCTCATGACCGTCGGCTGCGCGACCAAGAAGTTCGTGCGCGAGGAAGTCGGCAAGAGCGAGGCGAAGCTTGGCGCGGACGTGGGTCGCGTCGAGGGCTCCCTGACCGAGGAGAAGGCGCGGACGACCGCCCTCAACGACGAGCTGGGCCAGACGAAGGTCGCAGTCCAGCAGGCCGACACCCGCGCCGGCGAGGCCGCCAATGTCGCCCGGACGGCCCAGGGCCGCGCCGACGAGGGGGTGACCAAGGCCACCCAAGCTCAGACCCGTGCGGACGAGGCTCACGCCGCCGCCGGCCAGGCGATGGCCAAGGCGGACGAGACCAGCTCTCGCCTGACCCGCCTCTGGACCAACCGCAACAAGCGCGTGCCCGGCGGCGACACGGTCGCGATCCTCTTCCGCTTCGACAAGTGGGAGCTGGACGACCGCGGCCAGACCGCGCTGCTCGACGTCGCCAAGCAGCTCCAGGACAATCCGAACCTCGTGGTCGAGCTCGAGGGCTTCACGGACAGCGTCGGCGCCATGCCGTACAACGTCCAGCTGAGCCAGCGGCGCTCGGAGGCGGTGCGTCGCTTCCTGGTGGAGAAGGGCATCGAGATGCACCGGATCCACTCGATCGGTCTCGGTGACGTCAAGCCGTCCGCCGACAACGGAACCTCCAAGGGACGCGAGCAGAACCGCCGGGTGATGGTGCGGTTCTTCGCGCCGGCCGAATAGAGCAGCAGTAGCGCGAGTCCGCGCTCAGATCAGCGCGGATTCCAGCACGATCCCCCGGTCCAGTACCCGGGCGGCGGCGGCGGCGGCACTGGCCACGCCGCCCGGGACCTCCGGCCCCTCCGCGAGCTGACGCAAGAGATCGATCAGCCGGCGCATCGCCCGGATCAGATCGCCCTCGTGGCCGCCGAACGAGTGGGTGACGATTCGCGCCCAGTCGTCGTCTCCCGACGCCCACCGGAAGACCGCCGCGACGAACCCGCTCTGCACGCGCGCCGGCCGAGAGAGCCCCACCCGCCGCTGGACGGCCTGGATCGCCTCCGCCGCCTCCTCCATCTGCCGGACCCGGCGCCGGAGCCGCGGCCGCTCTCGGAGGAGACGGCGCGAGGGCTCGTCCTCGGCGGAGCGCGCGTCCTCGATCAGGCACGAGACGAGCGCGGCGACCTCGGCGGGAGGGGCATCGTCGAACACACCCCGGTGGACGACCTCGGCGATCAGGAGCTCGTGGTCGTGCCGGAGGGATGCCACCAGCTCGCCCTTCGGCCTGAGCACGCCCCGCTGAACGGCGTCGAACGCATCCAGGACCTCGAGGACCCGCCGATACTCCTGCCAGATCGCGTCCCGGATGCCCTCGAGCGCGGTGCGCCGATGCTCCAGCCGGCCCCGCTCCTTCTCGAGCGTCTTCCAGGCGGCGTCACAGCGCGGTCGCGCCTCCCACGGGCAGGTGTGGCACTCGATCCGCTCGAGCACGTCCGCGGGGTCCCCGCGGCGCTCCCCTTCGACGAGCGCGTGGAGGTCGAGCTCGCCCAGGCGCGCGAGGAGCGCGCCGGCGTCACGCGCGAGCGTCTCCCTGACATCGCGTCCCCATCCGTGATGGTGGGCCGCGAGGTTCCGGATGGCGGGCGGCAGGAGGAGCGGCGGGGTCGCCCAGAAGACCCGCTTGACGTTTCCCGCTTTCGTCCGGACGAGCGAGCCGTGCGGGAGGAGCGTGTCGAGGAGGACGCGGTTGCCTCGCAGCCGGTGCACCCCGACGACCACTCCGAGCCCGGCGCCGCTTCCCCGCTGCCGGAGAAGGACGACGCGGCCGGGCTCGACGTCGTCGAGCGCCCGGGCCCGAGCCGGCCGCGAGCGCGAGCCCGCCGCCCGCCGGCGCGCGTCCACCTCGGCGCGCAACTGCCGGTAGCGCCCGATCCGGTCGAACTCGCCACACGGCGCCTCGTACCGCTCGGCCTCGGTCAGCGCCGCCTGCGCCTCGGCCGCCTCGCGCTCCAGATGGCGGATCTGGCGGAGGCTCTGATACTGGCCGAACGAGGATTCGACCACATGGCGGATCGCCGCCTCGTCCCGAACGTTCTCGACCAGGAGCGCCACCGAGCCGAAGCCCAGGCGGAACTGGCTCACGATCGGCTCCGGGGCGCCGTCGACCACCGAGAGCGTCTCCTCCAGACTGTCCCGGGCGTCGAGGGCGATCACGCACTGGCCCTCGGGGTCGATGCCCCGCCGGCCGGCCCGGCCCGCCATCTGGGTGAGCTCGTTCGTCGTCAGCGCCCGGAATCCTCGGTCGGTGCGCTTCGTGAGCCCCTGGAGCACGACGCTCCGGGCGGGCATGTGAATACCCAGGCTCATCGTCTCGGTGGCGAAGACCACCCGCACCAGGCCTCGCTCGAAAAGCACCTCCGTCAGGCGTTTCAGACTCGGCAGGATCCCCGCGTGGTGGAGCCCGACGCCTGCCCGGAGTGCCTGGAAGATGGTCTGATTGAGCGCGGAGACGGCCAGCGTGGGGCTCTCCTCGATGGCCTCGGCAATCGCCCGCTCGACCTCACGCCCGCGGGCTCGGTCGAGGAGCGTGCGGCCTTCCTCGAGGACGTCGTCCATCGCCCGCTCGCATCCGGCGCGACTGAAGATGAAGTAGATGGCGGGCAGCCAGCCACGCCCCTCCAGCTCCTCGAGCATGGCCGGGACCGCGGCCACCCGGCGGGCGTAGAAGCGGCCTCGCCCCTCGTCGCCACCCTCGATCCCGACGATCTTGGCGCGGCCGGCCCGTACGGCATCCAGCGAGTGGACCCCGGCCGCCAGATCGGCCACGTGGTACCGGAGCGGCACGGGGCGATGCGGGTGGACCACGGCCTGGATGGGCCGGTGGACCAGCCCGACCCAGTCGGCGATCTCTCGCACGTTCGCCACGGTGGCCGACAGGGCCACGAGCGTCACGTCCTTGGGCGCGTTGACGATGATCTCCTCCCAGACCGTGCCGCGACCCTCGTCTCCCATGTAGTGACACTCGTCGAGCACGACGTGGCGAAGCCCCTCCAGGGTCCCCGTGTAGAACATGTTCCGGAGGATCTCGGTCGTCATGACCAGGACGGGTGCGCGCGAGTTAACCTTGACGTCGCCGGTCAGGATACCCACCTCGGCGACGCCGAACTGGCGGCAGAAATCCGCGTATTTCTGGTTGGAGAGCGCCTTTAGCGGCGTCGTGTAGGCGACCCGCCGCTTCGCGGCGAGCGCGTCGTGGATCGCGAACTCGGCGACGAGCGTCTTTCCCGCGCCCGTCGGCGCGGACACGATCACCGAGGAACCCTCGAGGATGGCGAGGATCGCCGCGACCTGGAAGTCGTCGAGGGGAAAGGCGTATCGACGGGCGAATGCCCGGAACAGGTCGACAGCGTCCTCGGAGATACGACCGGCGTCGAGGGCGGTCCGGATCGCAGCGGGGGGCTGGTAGGGCAACGGGTGCGGGCTCCCCTCCTGTGACGCATTGTACACTGAGGCGTGATGCACGCCGTTCCTGCGCTCATGCGCTGGGTCGTCCCGATGCTCGCGCTCGTCCTCGTCGTCGGCGCCCTGCCCGCGGACGCAACCCACTTGCCCGACCATCGCTTCCTGGTGCTGGGCTTCGTCACCGACGGGGAGGGCCGGCCGGTCGCCGGGGCTCGCGTGGTCGTGACCCGGCTCAAGACGGGCCTCGAGCATCCCACGACCACCGAGCGGGACGGCTTCTACCTCGTCGTCCTCCATCTTCACGACGAGAACCAGGGTGAGCAGCTCGGACTAGACGCGAAGGGTGTGAAGGGAGAGGTGCGCGCTCGGTTCGACCCGCACGACAAGAAGGTCGAGCGCGGCACGCGCGTGGACGTGCGCGCCGACCGTCTGGTGGAGAATCGCTCGGCCTTCGCGGAGACGCTCCGCTCCTATCTGAGCCGCTAGCGTGGAGACGCGGCGCCTGATTCCTTGACAGCCCCGCGGGGCCGAAGATGTAATACGCGCGTGAACCAGGCTCGAAGGCGAGGAGGTGTCATGATGAAAGCGTACGTGCTCGTCGAAACGAATGCGGGCAAGACCAAGGCCGTCAAGAAAGCGCTCGGAAAGCTCAAGCCCGGCAAGTGCCGGATCGACTCCCTCGACGTGGTGACGGGACCGTTCGACTACATCGCGGTGGTCCAGGGCCCGACGCTCGACGACATCGGACAGCTCGTGACGGAGGGGATCGGCGCCATCGAGGGCGTCACGCGCACGACGACCTGCCTCGCGGTGTCGATCGGATGAGGAGGGGCGGGCACCTCCTGATCGGCCTCCTGGCAGGGCTCGCTGCCCTCGCCGGCCCCGACGCCAAGGCGCAGGCCCCCCAAGCCCCGCGCCCGCAGTATCTCCCGTTCGCAGAGTTCACGTCCGAGGACTCCGCCCCGCAAGTCTCCGCCAAGCAGGCCTACAACGATACCGTCGAGCGCTACAACAAGGCGCTGTACGACTATCACGTGACGCTCGGCCAGCACGACCAGCTGGTCGACGCCGGCAATCGCACCGGAACGCCGGCGGAGCAGGAGAAGGCGCGCGCCGACGCAGCGCCCCTCCGGGCGAAGCTCCAGACCCTCCGCCGCGACGTCATGGCGCTGGCCGCCTCCGTCGACCAGGCGCGTAGGAAGGCCAGCCAGACAGGGGTAACCCTCACCCGCTGACGCGGCGCCCTGCGGAGATCCCCGATTCCGCCTCCACCCCGCTGAATCCGGCCGGAAACGGGCGGTTGGCCGTTTCGTGACACTTTCTGCGTGGTTATGCCACGTCCCGTGCTATCATTTTTTCCAATGCCTCCGAAGGGTCCGGCCTCTGTCCTGGTGTACCACCCGGACGAGGCCCAAGCCTATGCGCGGCTGGTCCGGGCCCCGCGCGGGCAGGTTCGACTGAGAGTCGCCGCGACCCCGGAGACGGCGCTGCCCTTCGTGGAGGAGATGGACGTCCTCTACACATGGGGCTTTCCGGCCGAGCTCCTCCCAATGGCCCGGCGTCTCCGGTGGGTCCAGGTCATGGGAGCAGGGGTCAACGCCTTCCTCGACGTCCCCTTCCCTCCCAAGGTCGTCCTCACCCGCGTCGAGGGGGTCTTCGGGCCCTGGATGGCGGAGTATGTCTTCGGCTGGCTCCTCTGGGCGTCCCAGCGAACCGAGGTCCTGCGGACCGCTCAGCGCTTGCGCCGCTGGGAGCCGATCAATCCCGTCCTGCTACGCGGCAAGACGCTGGGCATCGTGGGGGTGGGATCCATCGGGCGGGTGATCGCGTCCATCGGCCACGCGTTCCAGATGCGTGTCCTCGGTCTCTCCCGCACCGGACACCGAGTGCCGGAATGCGACCGGGTCTACCGTCGCCCCGCCTTCCACGAATTCCTGGCGGCGAGCGACTACGTGGTCCTGGTCGTGCCTCTCACCCCCGAGACCCGGGGAATGCTGGGCGAGCCCGAGCTGCACGCGATGCGCCCGGAGTCCTGGCTGGTGAACCTCGGCCGCGGCTCGCTCGTCCAGGAGCCGGCCCTGGTCAGGGCCCTCCAGGAGCGCTGGATCGCCGGCGCCGTCCTGGACGTCTTCGCGGAGGAGCCGCTCCCGACGGAGCACCCATTCTGGGGGATGCCCAACGTTGTGGTGACGCCGCACATCTCGGGTCCGAGCCTCCCGGAGGAGATCGGCCCGATCTTCAACGAGAACCTGCGGCGGTTCCTCAGCGGCCGGCCGCTGCGGGGCCGCGTGGACATCCGCAGGGGGTACTGACCGCGGGGGCCCCTCGGGGCCCCCGTGTCCGCGTCACCGCTTCGCGAGCGCCTTCACGATCTCCCGGCAGAACGCCGGCAGGTCGTCGGGTTTGCGCGACGTGATCAGGTTTCCGTCCACGACGACCTCCTGGTCGACCCAGGTGGCCCCGGCGTTCACCAGATCGTCCTTGATCGAGAAGAAGCTCGTCGCGCGCTTGCCCTTCAGGATGCCCGCCGACACCGGCATCCAGCCCGCGTGGCAGATCGCCGCCACGACCTTGCCCGCGCCGAAGGCGTCCCGCACCAGCTTCACCATGGCGGGCGACCGCCGCATGAGGTCTGGCGCGAAGCCGCCCGGAATCACCACCGCGTCGTACTCGACGGCGTTCACCTGCTCGGCGTGAACGTCCACGCTGACGGGGTAGCCGTGCTTCGAGGCGTAGCCCTTGGCACCGCCGCTCCCTACGACGTGGACCTCGGCTCCCTCTTCCTTCAGCCGGTAATAGGGAACCCAGAGCTCCATCTCCTGGTAGAGGTTCTCGGCCAGGATCGCCACCCGCTTGCCCGTGAGCTGCATCGCGCCTCCCTCGTCGGGCGGGCCGAAGCCCGCGCATTTGCCTTCCCCCGACAGGATACACGCAAGGCTGATTCAACGCCCGCCGGAAGAGGACGAGGGGGCCGAGGCGACGCGAACCGCGTGTCAGCGGGACTGGACTACGCCCAGGGCCTTCGCCACGACCGCCTCGAGGCGCTCGGGGTCCGCCGGCTTCTGCGCGTAGTGGAGGATGCCGATCTGGCGAGCGCGAACCTCGAACTCCGGCCGGTAGTCACCGGCGGTCATGAGGACGTGCACCCGGGGATCGATCTCCTTGAGCCGGGACACCAGGGCGTGCCCAGACATGTCCCGCAGCGTCACGTCGACAATCGCAGCACGGAGGCGGCCGGCGTGAGCCAGATCGAGCGCATCCTGCCCCAGCGCGGTGTGCGTGGTGCGGAATCCTCGCCGGGTGAAGTGGTCGGCCAGCGCGCGCCCCGCCTCATCGTCCGTGTCGACCACCAGGAGAAGCGCGTCATCCCGTTCTTGCCTTGACGCGTACGCCATGCGGGAGGGACGTTGCAAGGGGGGTGCCACGGCGGCAGACCGCGGCGGTCCTGGCGAAACACCGATTCACTGGCTCACTCCCGGACTTCTGAGACAAGGGCCGCCAACAGATTCCAGCGCGGAGTCAATGCGGCACCCCGGCAACTGCCCGCACGGCACGCCTGTCCTGTCACTTTGGCAGGACATGGCGTCAGTTGATCCCGTACTCCTTCAGACGCCGATAGAGCGTGCGACTCGAGAGTCCGAGAGCACGCGCCGCTTTGGCACGGTCGTTACCGTGGATGTCGAGCGCCCGCAGGATGAGATCGCGCTCGGCCTGAGCGAGGGTCGGAACCGCGCCGCCTGCCGCGACACCGGTCGCCGGTACCGCCACCGCCGGCTCGGCCGGTGTCGCCCCGCCCAGCGCAGGTAGGTCCACGAGCCGGACCTGATCGCGGGCGCCGAGGGCGTACGCGCGCTCGATCAGGTTCTCCAGCTCCCGCACGTTGCCGGGGAACTCGTACGCGAGCAACGCCGCCATGGCGTCCGGGGCGATGCCCTTGATCTCGCGGCCGAAGCGCTGGTTGAACTGGCGGACGAACGCGGTCACGAGCGCCGGAACGTCCGGCTTCCGCTCACGCAGGGCCGGAACGTGGATCCGGACGACGTTCAGACGGTAGAATAGATCCTGCCGGAGGCTCCCGTCCTTGATCGCGGTCTCGAGGTTCTTGTTCGTCGCAGCGATGACCCGGGTGTCCACGGAGTAGCTTCGCGTCGATCCCACCGGGCGCACGTCCTTCTCCTGAAGGACGCGCAGCAGCTTGACCTGGAGCGTGGGCGGAAGCTCCGCCACCTCGTCGAGGAAGATCGTCCCGCCATGAGCGGAGCGGAACAGACCGAGCGTGTCGGCGACCGCCCCCGAGAACGCCCCGCGGACGTGTCCGAAGAACTCGGACTCCAGGAGGTCGGAGGGCACCGCCCCGCAATTGACCGTGATGAACGGCCCGCTGGCTCGCGCGGAAAGCCGGTGAATCGCCGCCGCCACCAGCTCCTTCCCGGTACCGCTCTCGCCCTCGATCAGCACCGGCGAGTCCGCCGGCGCCACGCGGACGATCATGCCCTTCACCGCTTCCATCGCCGGCGACACACTGACCAGCTCGCTCATGCGGAGCTGCTCGCCCAGGCGGCTCCGCAGCGCGTTGACCTCCTGGCGAAGCAGGCGCCGCTCCAGGATGTGGTCCAGGAGGTGGCGAAGCTCCTCGAGGACCAGGGGCTTCGTGAGGTAGTCGTACGCGCCCAGCTTCAGCGTCTCCACCGCGGTCGCCACGGTGGGATCGCCCGTCATCATGAGCACCTCGATCGACGGATCGTGCCGCTTGAGGTGCCTGAGGAGCTCCACGCCGTCCATCTCCGGCAAGTGGATGTCCACGACGGCGACCTCGAAGAGCTGGGTCTCGAGCAGCTCGACGGCCCGGGCGCCGGACGCCACGATCACCGCCTGATAGCCCCACCCGCGGAGCACCTCCCCGAGAAGCTCGCGAAGTGTGTCGTCATCCTCCACCACCAGGACGTGCAGACGCTTCATCACCGGCTCACCGGCTGCGCGGGCGGCAGGGTGAGCGCGAGGGGCTCTCCCTCGCGCTCGACGCGGAGTCTGACCGTGTCGCGGAGGTAGAGCTCCTGGACCCGCGCGCGAAACTCCTCCACCGTCTCGACCGCGACGTCGTTGACGGCCAAGATCCGGTCACCCGCGCGAAGTCCCCCCTGCGCGGCCGAGCTCCGCTCGGCGACGCCCGCCACCACGGGAACTCGAGGCTCCGGCACACCCGCGGTGCGCTCCTCGGTCACGTCCCGGACGTAGAACCCGAACTCGAACGCGACCCGATCGGCAACGACCTCCGCGGGCATGCGTCCGACCCGAACCCTGACCTCCTGGCGGTCCCGCTCGCGGAGCACGACGAGGCCGAGCACGCGGCCCTCCGGCGTGGCGCCAACCAGACGCTGAAGGGCTCGCGTCTCCACGATCGGCCGCCCGTCGATGGCAACGACCAGGTCGCCCTCGCGCAGGCCCGAGGATGCCGCGGGAGTCTCCTTCATGACCTGGGCGATCAGCACGCCGTAGCCCTCGCGAACCCCGACCTTCTTCGCGATCTCCTCCATCTCCTGCTCGGTGAGGTCCCGGATTCGGACGCCGAGCCACCCCCACTGCTCTCCCGCGGCCACGCCGCTCGAGAGGAGCATGAGCGCGAGCACCGAGACCACCGCGATCCGGCCCACTGCCTGCCAGCGCTCGGGGCCGGCGCATCCCGGCTCAGGCGTCATCGGACTCCTCCTCTTCTTCCTCACCTTCCCGGCCGGCCACCATCGTCAGGAGCTCGCCGAGCGCGCCCACCGCGAGGTCCAGGCGCTCGCTCACGTCGACCGCCTCGAGCAGTCGCTGCCGGACCTCCGCGTCGGGCACGACCGCCGAGACGATGCGATCGATCGCGGCGCCGGGGGACGCCCCCGCAACCGTGAGGCGCCCGACGACGTCGGGATGGGACTGACCGAGAGCCATCAGGAGCCGCGCGTGGGCCGTCCGGAGCTCCTGCAAGCGTCCCGCGAAGGTGCGGTCGCTCGGGCTCGGTCCGCGATCCTCGATCCGCTCCGTTCGGACCACGCGGTAGAGACGCCCGTCCGGCGGCTCCTCCACGAGGATCCGGACCCGCGCACGACCGTCGAGCAGGATATTGTAACGCCCGTCGGCCAGCATCTCCGCCTGGATGATCTCCCCGGCCCCGGCGACGCCGTGCACCGGCGGACGACCCTGGTAGTCCTTCTCCCACCCGGCACGCAGCATAACCACGCCCAGCCACCGATCCCCCGCCAGGCAATCCGCGATCAGCTGGCGGTAGCGGGGCTCGAACACGTGAAGCGGAAGGACGGTCTCCGGGAAGAAGACGACCTCGGGCAGCGGAAAGATGGGGATGCGGAGCTCGTGCACCGGTCGCCGGCCTACGCCGGAGCGACCCGGCCCGGAGGACCCCTCCGTTCCGTGGGTCCCCGCATCAGCTGATGAGCGGCAGCTTCGGCGCCGCGGCCTCAGCCAGGCGGCTGCGTACGCCCGCCGCCATCCGCCGGAAGGCGTCCGCCTGGGGGGACGAGGGGCGCGCGACCACGATCGGCTCGCCCG
>JBGQGN010000090.1:0-10030 GCA_041497395.1 Methylomirabilia bacterium | reverse complement strand
TCGGTGGACGGCGCCCGCATCGAAAGGATTCCACGACCGTCGGCGCGCCGCAAGGCCCCGGCAGGCCGGGGTTTACGAGGAGGCGCCGCCCCGACATCCCGGAATGGCGATGGATACCCGAGTCAAGCAGGCGCTCGAGACCGATCGCACCATCGACATCACGACGACCGGACGGACGACCGGCCGCCCGCAACGCCGGGGACCCGGGGCTGGCACGCCAACCTCCTGACCCACCCGGAGTTCATCTTCCATCTCAAGGGCACCGTCCGGGCCGACCTGCGCGCCCGCGCCACGCCCATCCTGGACCCGGCAGGGCGCCGGACGATCCTCTCTCGCCTCCTCGATCGACTGGGGCATGCGACGGAGCTGGACGCCTGGGTCCGCGAGAGCCCGCTGGTCGAGGTGGAGATCCTCGAGAGCGAGCACGGGTCCGGCCCGGCCCGAACCTCGAGAAGCTGAAGGCCACACGGGCCGGCAGATAGCGTCGGCCGCCAGGCGGCCGCGTGGGACACCCGGGGGCGCGCGCACCCGTTGGCGGAGTATTACGTTTCTGTTACGGTGGACGCGCCGTCGCCGCCACTCGGGTCCCTGCCGGTGAGCCGGGACGACAGGAGGACCTGAGCTGGCCCCCGTCCGCGTCGACTCCCACTGGCGCTATCACGATCTCCAGGCGCTGGTGCTCGAGAACACACGGCTCCGCATGGTGATCCTGCCGGAGCTCGGCGCCAAGGTGCACGCGCTCGTGGACAAGCGCCTGGACCGGGACGTGCTCTGGCACAACCCGCGGCTCGAGCCGAGACGGCCCGTCTTCGGGCAGAACTTCGACGACTGGTGGTCCGGCGGCTGGGACGAGGTGTTCCCCACCTGCGACGTGAGCACGTACCAGGGGGAGACGTACCCGTATCTGGGGGAGCTCTGGTCCCTGCCCTGGAGCTGGACCGTCGAGTCAGCCGGGCCCGACGCGGGCGCGGTCCATCTCGCGCGGACGACGGTCATCGCGCCGGCGCGGATGGAGCGCTGGGTGCGGCTCGACGGCGACGCCCCGGTGGTCCGGTTCCGCCACCGGCTCACGAACATCGGCACGCGCCCGCTCGACTTCGTCTGGGGGATCCACCCCTGCCTCGCGGCCGAGGCGGGCTTCCGGATCGACGTGCCGGGCCGCCAGGCGATCGTGGGCCACACGGTCACGGAGGCGTTCGGGCCTGTGGGGACCACCTACCGGTGGCCCGAGGCGCCCGGCGCCGGCGGGCCCCACGACATGCGCACGGTGCCGCCGGCGAGCCAGGGCTCGTGCGAGGGGCACTACGTCACGGAGCTCGAGGCGGGATGGGTCGCTCTGACCGACCCCGGCCGCGAGGCCGGCCTGGGGCTCGTCTTCCCGCGCGAGGTGTTCCCGGTGGTCTGGTGCTGGATGGTCTATGGCGGCTGGCGAGGCCATCACCACGTGGCCCTCGAGCCCTGGACGGGCTGGCCCCACCAGCTCGACCGGGCGGTGGCCGCCGGGCGCCACCGGACGCTCGAGCCGGGCGCGGCGCTCGAGTGCGAGACGCTCGCGGTGCTGTACCACGGGCTCCGCGCGGTCGGTCACATCGATCAGAACGGAACGGTGCACGCCTGACGGCGTGAAAAGGGGGAGTGTCATGCAGCGAAGAGTGATCGGAATCGCGGGAGGGGTCGTCGCGGCGCTGGCGGCGGGCCTGGCGCTCGGCGGTCGCCCGGCGGCGGCGCAGGGATCCGAGGGGGAGGTGGTCGTCTACACCGCCGCCCAGAGCACGATCGTCCAGGCCATCGGCCCGATGTTCGAGAAGAAGACCGGCATCAAGGTGAGTTTCGTCGAGGCCGGCACCGGCGAGATCCTGAAGCGGGCGCGCGCGGAGGCGGCGAACCCGCTCGGGGACGTGCTCTGGGCGCTCGGCGCCGAGGGCATGGCGGCCAACGCCGACCTCCTCGAGCCCTACACGGTGGCCGACGACGCCAAGATCGCCGCCATCTACAAGAAGGGCATGGCCGGCGGCCGCATCACGCCGAACAACGTGACGCCGATGGTCATCGTCCACAACACGAAGCTCCTGCCGGCCGCCGAGGCGCCGAAGACCTGGCGAAGCCTCGCCGACGCCCGCTGGAAGGACCAGATCGCCTACGCGGCCGCCGACAAGTCGGGCTCGTCCTACACGATCCTGGCGACCCTCCTGACCGTGTTCGGCGACAACGACGCCGGCTGGAAGGTGGTCGAGGACATCATGAAGAACGCGAAGATCCTGCCCTCGTCGAGCCGCGTCCCGAAGGGGGTCGCCGACGGCGAGTACCAGGCGGGGCTCACCTACGAGGACGCCGCCATGCGCCAGGTCAAGGGCGGGGCGCCGATGGGCGTCGTCTATCCGCAGGACGGCACCTCCATCCCGCCCGACGGCAACGCGATCCTGAAGGGGGCGAAGCATCCCAAGGCGGCGCGGGCCTTCATGGACTATGCCGTCTCGAAGGAAGTGATGGACCTCCTCGCGCAGAAGTTCGCCTTGCGCTCGGCGCGAAGCGACGTGGCGGCGCCCGAGGGCTTCCCCGCGATCGACGCGATCAAGGCCGTGGCCTACGACATGGAATGGGCGGGGAAGGGTTACGCCACCCTGATCAAGCGCTGGCAGGACGTCATCGTCCGCGTGAAGTGACGGCCACGGATCCGGCGACGCCGCGATGAGGCGGCTCGACGCCTGGGACGGCGTCGCCGGATTCGGCTTCCTGCTCTTGGGCGCGCTGCTCGTCCTGCCGCTCGGCAAGCTCCTTCTCGCCAGCGTGGTCACGCCCGAGGGCCAGCTCACCCTGCGCCCGTACGCCGAGTTCCTCGGGCGGCCCTACTACAGCCGGACGATCGGGCACTCCTTCCTCGTGAGCGGCCTGGTCACCGCCGCCTCCCTCCTCGTCGCCGCGCCGCTTGCCTGGATCGTCGCCCGCATCGCGATGCCTGGCGCCTTCCTCCTGCGCACGCTCGCGATCCTCCCCCTCGTGTCGCCCCCGTTCATCGGCGCCTACTCGTGGATCCTCCTGCTGGGCCGCGCCGGCTACGTCACCCAGGCGTTCCAGGCCTGGGGGATCCGGCTCCCCACCGTCTACGGGATGCACGGGATCGTGCTGGCGCTGACGCTGAACCTCTACCCGCTCGTCTTCCTCGTCCTGCTGAGCGGCCTCCGGACCATGGATCACTCGCTCGAGGAGGCCGCCGCCGGGCTCGGCGCGCGCCGGGGACGCATCTTCCGGACCGTGACCGCGCCGGTCCTGCTCCCGTCGATCCTCGGCGGCGCGCTGCTCGTCTTCCTCACGGCGTTCGCCGACTTCGGCGCCCCCATGATCATCGGCGAGGGCTACCAGGTGCTGCCGACCATCGTCTACAGCCTCTTCGTGGACGAGATGGGCGGCCCGCCCATCCTGGCGAGCGCGGCCGCGAGCATCCTCGTCCTCTGCACCTCGATCCTGCTGCTCCTCCAGTGGTGGCTGACCGGGCGGCGGAGCTACGCGATGAGCCAGCTGCGGCCCGCGCCGCTGGCCCGGCCGCGGCCGCTCGCCCGGGCGCTCCTCATCGGCTACGCCTACGGCGTGGTCGGCCTGTCGCTGGTCCCGGCCGCCGTCGTCGCGGTCACCTCCTTCTTCGAGGCGCGGGGGCCCGTCCTCTACCCTCGGTTCAGCCTCGGCAACTACCGCGAAGTCCTGTTCAACGTGCCCGGGGCGATCGTCAACAGCTTCACGCTGTCCGGCATCGCGACGGCGCTCGGCGTCGCGCTCGGAACCTTGATCGCTTACCTCGTGGTCCGCCGCCGCTCGGCGGTCACGGCCGCGCTCGACTCGGCGGTGATGCTCCCCTACGCCATCCCCGGCACCGTCATCGGCATCGCGTACATCGTCGCCTTCAACTCGCCGCCGCTCGTGCTCACGGGAACTGCCGCGATCCTGATCCTCGCCTACTGGGTGCGGCGGCTCCCCTACTCGGTCCGCGCGGGGGCCGCGATCCTCCAGCAGATCGACCCGGCGATCGAGGAGGCGTCGGTGAGCCTCGGGGTCCCGCCGCTCCGGACCTTCGCGCGCGTCACCGCGCGCTTGATGCTCCCCGGGATCGTCTCCGGCGCCATCCTCACCTGGGTCCAGACGATCACCGAGATCAGCGCGACGGTCTTCCTCTACACGGCGGCCTGGTCGACGGTGACGGTGGTCATCTACCGGCAGGTGAGCAGCAGCAACTTCGGCGCCGCCGCCGCGGCGTCGACTTTCCTTCTGGCCGCCGTCTTCGTCCCGGTCCTCCTCGTGAACTGGGCCCTGGGCGAGCGCGCGGTCGGCGAGATCTGACGGTGAGCACGGGGCTCGAGGTGTCCGGGCTCGTCAAGCGCTACGGGGCCCAGACCGCGCTCGACGGTGTCTCGGTGACCGCCGGCGCGGGCGAGTTCTTCACGCTCCTCGGGCCGAGCGGCTGCGGCAAGACGACCCTTCTCCGCTGCGTGGCGGGCTTCGCCCGGCCGGATGGGGGCCGCATCGTCTGCGACGGCGCCCGGCTCGACACGCTGCCGGCGCACGCGCGGGACATCGGGATGGTCTTCCAGAACTACGCCATCTTCCCGCACCTCTCGGTGCGGGAGAACATCGCCTACGGTCTGCGCGCGCGGCGCGTCCCGGCGCCCGAGCTCGCCCGGCGCGTCGGCGAGGCGCTCGACCTGGTCCAGATGGCCGATCTCGCCACGCGGATGCCGACCCAGCTCTCCGGCGGCCAGCAGCAGCGGGTCGCCCTCGCGCGGGCGCTCGTCGTGCGCCCGCGGCTCCTCTTGATGGACGAGCCGCTCTCGAACCTCGACGCCCGGTTCCGCGTGACCATGCGCGGGGAGATCCGCCGGATCCAGCGGGAGCTCGGCATCACCACGCTCTACGTCACCCACGACCAGGAGGAAGCGCTCGCGGTGTCCGATCGCGTGGCCGTGATGGAGCGGGGCCGCGTGGAGCAGGTCGGGACGCCGTGGGAGGTGTACGCTGAGCCCCGGACCGCGTTCGTCGCGCAGTTCGTGGGGCTCAGCAACGCGGTCGAGGGCATGGTCGTCGCGCGCGAGGGGCGCCGGGTAACGGTCGACGCTGGAGGCCTTCGTCTCGAGGGCGAGACGGACCTGCCGGGCCCGCGGCTCCTGGCGGTCTTCCGACCCGAGGCCGTCCAGCTCCACGTCGCCGGGACGGCGCCCGCAGGCCCCTCGGGCGGCGAGGGCCGGCTGGCGGGCGCGGAGTTCCTGGGCGCCGTGCTCCGCTGCGGGATCCGGACCGCGGCCGGGGCCCTGATCGTGGCCGACGTCCACAAGCCCACCGGTCACGCGGTGAGGACGGAGGGCCAGCCCGTGCGCTTCACCGTCGCGCCCGGCGACGTCCGCTTCTTTCCCGCGGCGGCGCCGCGATGACGCCGGTGTCCGGACCGTCCATGCGCGCCGTCGTGGTCCGGGGGCCGCACCAGATGGCGCTCGAGCACCGGCCACGGCCGACACCCGGGCCCGAGCAGGCCCTGGTACGCGTCCGGTACAGCGCCTGCTGCGCGACCGACTTCGATCTCATCGACGGGACCATGCCGGATCAGGCCCGCTATCCGATCGTTCTCGGCCACGAGTGGAGCGGCGAGGTCGTCGAGGCGCCAGCGGCGTTCCAGGCCCTGGTCGGCCAGCCGGTGGTCGCCGACAACCTGGTCACGTGCGGGCAGTGCCCCGCCTGTCTCGCCGGGCGGCCGAATCTCTGCGTCCGGATGGACGAGCTCGGGTTCAGCCTCGACGGCGCCCATGCCGACTACCTGGTCACTCTCGCCCGGAGCGTGCGGGTGCTGCCGCCCGGTGTCTCACTCCGCGCCGCGGCCCTCGCCGAGCCGCTTGGCGTGGCCCTCTATGGCACGCGGCGGGCCCGCGTCGGACCGGGGGACTGTGCGCTCGTGCTGGGTGCTGGCCCGATCGGCCTGCTCACCATGCAGGCATGTCGCGCGGCCGGCGCGCGCGAGGTCTGGCAAGCGGACCTCCGGCCCGAGCGCCGCGCGCTCGCCGAACGGCTCGGCGCGACGGGCACGCTGGACGTCACGCACGAGGACCTCACGACGGCCCTCGCGCGGGCGGGTGTCGTTCCGGATGTGGTGCTGGAGTGCTCCGGCAGCCCCAGCGCCTTCGCGGCGGCGTTGCGGGCGGTGCGGCCCGGTGGGCGAGTCGGCGTCCTCGGCTACTACTCGGACGAGCGCGTCGAGATCCGCCCGAGCGACATCATGATGCGCGATCTCGAGGTGATCGGCGCCGTGTGCCCGACCGGCACCTGGGAGGCGGCCATCGAGCTTCTCGCGGACGGCCGGGTCGACACGGACGCGCTCATCACGCACGTCCTGCCCCTCGAGCGGTTCGACGAGGCCTACCGCCTCGCCCGGGGCGGCCCCGGCGTCATCAAGGTCGTCCTGGAGATCTGACGCCGCGCCGGCCGGGGCCGCCGGCTAGGGTCGAGTCCGGTGGGCCTCCAGACGACGCTAGGCGCGCGCGGGCCGGAGCGCCCGGCCGGGAAGCGCGGGCGTGCGCTGGCCGTCGACCAGCACCGGCTCCCCGTTCACGAGCACGTGGTCCACGCCCTCGGCGGGCTGCCGCCCGTCGGCGTACGTCGCGCGGTCACCGATCCGGTCGGCGTCGAAGACCACGAGATCCGCAGCCATCCCGGGGCGGATCAGGCCGCGGTCGCCGAGCCCGAGCCGCCGGGCTGGATGGGCCGCCAGATGCTGCACGGCCTCCTCCAGGGTCCACGTGCGCGCCTCTCGCACGTAGTGGCCGAGGTAACGGCCGAAGCAGCCCCACCCGCGCGGGTGGGGCCGGCCCCCCGCGAAGATGCCGTCGCTGCCGCCCATCATCGCCGGGTGGCGCATCAGGGCCGTCACGTCGCCCTCCGCCCGCTGCTGGTGGGCGACCACGCACCCGACCGCCAGCGCCGAGGCCACGAGCACGTCGCACACGAAGTCGACGATGGCCTCGGGGCCGGCGCGCCCGATCGCACGGCGCGCCGCCTCCGCAAGGGTCAGACCCTCGTAGGCCCGGTAGGCCGGCGCGTCCACGTAGCTGAGGCGCACCTCGTCGAGTGGCCCCCGGGGTCCGGCAAAGCCCTCGGCCCGGAGCCGCGCGCGTACGGCCGGGTCGCCGAGCCGCGCGAGCGTCGCGTCGGCTCCGCCCTCCTGGACCCAAGGCGGCAGCGCGATCATCCCGAGGATGGTCGAGCCGGCGAGGTACCCGTAGAGGTCGAAGGCCACGTCGAGCCCCGCAGCGCGCGCCCGGTCGAGATGCGGGAGGACGAGGTCGGCCCGGCTGTTGAAGTGGGAGATGAGCGCGGCGACGCCGGCCTCGCGCGCGATCCGGAAGACCTCGTCCATCGCGCCGATGACGGTGTCGGGCGAGTAGCCGCGCATGTGGGTGACGTAGACGCCGCCGTAGGGCGCGATCTCCCGGCAGAGCTCCGCGAGCTCCTCGGCCTGGGCGTAGCGGCTCGGGATGTAGTCGAGCCCGCTCGACAGCCCGACCGCGCCCTCCTCCATCGCCTGGCGGACGATGCGGCGCATCCGCGCCAGCTCATCCGCCGTGGGCGGCCGCGTCTCGAGCCCCATCACGTCCATGCGGACGTTCCCGTTCGGCACGAGACAGGCGACGTTCACCGCGGCCCGGCGATCGAAGCGTCCGAGGTACTCCGCCATGCTCGACCAGGGGTCCGGCACCTCGGCGCGCCCGCTGAACCCCGCCGTGTAGCGCCGCATGTACGCGAGGGTCGCCGGGGAGGCCGGGGCCATCGCGACGCCGTCCTGGCCCAGGAGGTAGGTGGTGACGCCCTGGCGGATGGCGGCCTCGTGGAGCGGGTCCGCGAGCAGCGCCAGGTCGGCGTGGACGTGCGTGTCGACGAAGCCGGGCGCGACGACCCGGCCGGCGACGTCGAGCCGCCGCCGGGTCTCGGCGCGGCCGAGGGCGCCGACGGCGGCGATCCGGTCGCCCCGAACCCCCACGTCCGCCCGAAACCAGGGGCTGCCGGTGCCGTCGACCACGCGACCGCCTGCCAGCACGAGATCGAACATGAGCGCTCCTTGTTCGCGCGCGGATGGTCCCCTCGGTCGCGTTCGCCGGGGGCGCGCGCTCGGCTATTGTAGGGGGCGGGAGGCGATCCCGCATGGAGGCGCTGTACCGGCCGATGGCGGCCCTGATCGGCCAGCCCTGGCTCGCGGCCATTCCCGGGGCGGTCCTTCTCTCGCTGTGGACCTGGTCCGGGCGGCGCCTCGTCCTGGTGGCCGCCGTCGCCTGGCTCCTCTATCTCCCCTACGAGTACGGCATGAAGTGGCGCATCCTCTGCTCGGGGGAGTGCAACATCCGGGTCGACCTCCTCCTCCTGTACCCGGCGCTGGTGATGCTGTCGATCCTCGCGGCCGTCTCGGCGCTGCGGGCGTTCGGCCGGGCGCGGGGCTGACGGGCCGGCACTCAGTCCAGGTGGGGGGGGAGCGGCGGCGCTCCGTCCGACGGCCTTCGGCCCGTGGCCCCACAGCCCCCCACCGCCCCCCACCGCATGGATACATCCCGCGGCGGCGAGGCGATTGGCTCACGGCCGCTCAGTCCTTGGCGGTCACGCCGAGGCGAGCGAAGAAGTCGTTCCCCTTGTCATCGACGACGACGAAGGCGGGAAAGTCTTCCACCTCGATCCGCCAGACGGCCTCCATGCCGAGCTCCGGATACTCGAGCACCTCGACCTTGCGGATGAAGTCCTGCGCCAGGCGCGCGGCGGGTCCCCCGATCGACCCCAGATAGAAGCCCCCGTGCCGGCGGCACGCGTCGGTCACCGCGCGAGAGCGGTTCCCCTTGGCGAGCATGACGTGGCTTCCGCCCCGCGACTGGAAGAGGTCGACGTAGGCGTCCATCCGCCCCGCCGTCGTCGGGCCGAAGCTCCCCGACGCGTAACCCTTCGGCGTCTTGGCGGGACCGGCGTAGTAGACCACGTGGTCCCGCATGTACGCCGGCAGCGCCTCGCCTGCATCGAGGCGCTCCTTGATCTTCGCGTGCGCGATGTCGCGGGCCACGATCATGGGCCCGGTGAGCGCGAGCCGGGTCCGCACCGGGTGCCGCGAGAGCTCGGCCCGCACCGCCGCCATCGGCCGGTCGAGATCGATCCGGACGACGTCGCTCCGGAGGGCCGTCTCGTCCACCTCGGGCAGGAAGCGGGCGGGGTCGGGCTCGAGCTGCTCCAGGTAGACGCCGTCCCGCGTGATCTTGCCGAGGGCCTGCCGGTCGGCCGAGCACGACACCGCGATCCCCACCGGGCAGGAGGCGCCGTGGCGCGGGAGCCGGATCACCCGGACGTCGTGGCAGAAGTACTTCCCGCCGAACTGGGCGCCGATTCCGAGGCGCCGCGTCATCTCGTGGACCTCGGCTTCCAGGGCGAGATCCCGGAACCCCCGCCCGTGCTCGTTGCCCGAGGTCGGCAGGCTGTCGAGGTAGCGGGCGGAGGCGAGCTTGGCGACCTTCAACGTGTATTCGGCCGACGTGCCGCCGATCACCACCGCGAGGTGATAGGGGGGGCACGCCGCGGTGCCGAGCGACCGGACCTTCTCCTCCAGGAACGCGGCGAGGCTCCGGGGATTCAGGAGGGCCTTCGTCTCCTGGAAGAGGAAGCTCTTGTTGGCCGAGCCGCCGCCCTTGGCCAGGAACAGGAGCTTGTACTCGTCGCCGGGCACGGCGTGGACCTCGATCTGCGCCGGCAGATTCGAGCCGGTGTTGACCTCGCGATACATGTCGAGCGGCGCCAGCTGGGAGTAGCGCAGGTTGCCGGTGCGATAGGCGTCGAACACGCCCCGGGCGATCGCCGCCTCGTCGCCCCCGCCGGTGAGGACGCGCTCGCCCTTCTTCCCCATCACGATGGCCGTGCCAGTGTCCTGACACGACGGCAGCACCCCACCCGCCGCGACGCACGCGTTCTTGAGGAGCTCGAGGGCGACGAACCGGTCGTTCGGCGAGGCCTCCGGATCCCGGAGGATGTCCGCCAG
>JBGQGN010000089.1:0-10069 GCA_041497395.1 Methylomirabilia bacterium | reverse complement strand
GACGACGAACACGAGGAGCGTGCGGCGCTGGAGGTAGCTCACCAGGAACCGGATCGCCACGAGCCCCGCCACGAACGAGGTGGCGACGCCGAGCGCGATCACGCCGAGCCCGTCCCCGGCCGATCCCGCGCGGACCAGGGCGGAAGCCTCGAGGAGCGAGGCCGCCATCGTGATGGGAAGGCCCAGGAGGAAGGCGAAGCGGGCGGCGGTCGCGCGGTCGAGACCCGCGAACAGCCCGGTCGAGAGCGTGATTCCCGACCGCGACGTTCCGGGGATCAGGGCGAGGGGCTGCGCGAGGCCGACGACGAGCGCCCGTCCGATGCCCACCTCGTGAAGGTCGTGGACACGGTTCCGCGCGGCGCGGCGATCTGCGCACCAGAGGACCAGGGCCCAGAGGATCGTCGACACCGCGACCACCGTCACGGAGCGGAGCTGCGACTCGATCACCCGCTGGAAGGCGAGGCCCGCGAGCCCGGCCGGGATGGAGCCCAGCACGACGCCTGCGGCCAGGCGGCGGTCGGCCGGCCGGCCCTCCAGGATTCCCGCCGCGAGTCGCCGGAGGTCTCCGGTGAAGTAGATGAGGAGGGCGAGGACCGTCCCGAGGTGGACCGCCGCGTCGAAGGCGAGGCCCTGGTCCGGCCAGCCGAAGAGCCTGGGGACCAGGATCAGGTGTCCCGACGAGGAGACCGGCAGGAACTCCGTGGCGCCCTGGACGACCCCCAGGACGATCGCGTGGAGAGGCGTCATGTGCGGCAGGGGCGGACCCCGCCGCTACCCGACGACGTCCTCGCCGCCGTCGACCCCGAGGACGTTGCCCGTCATCCAGTAGGTGGCGGAGTGAGAGAAGGCGACGATCGCCCGGGCGACGTCCTCGGTGGTGGTGAGGCGCCCGGCCGGGTTGCGGGCGAGAGCGCCGGCCTTGATCCGGTCGGAGCCGGGGATCTTCTGGAGCGCGGGGGTGTCGGTGACGCCGGCGCGGACGGCGTTGACCGTGATGCTGCGGGGCGCCAGCTCCATCGCGAGCTGGCGCACGTGGGACTCGAGCGCCGCCTTGGCGCCCGAGACCGGCCCGTAGTTCGGCAGGACGCGGGTGCCGCCGCCGCTCGTCATCGCGAAGATCCGGCCGCCGGGGCCCATGAGGCCCCGGGCCACCACGTCCTGCGTCCAGTAGACGAGGCTGTGGCCCATGACGTCGAGCGTCATGTCCATCTGGTCCTTCGACACCGCCTCCTTCGGGTTGTCGGCCACGAACGGTCGGAGCGAGCCGAACGCGAGGGAGTGCAGCAGCACGCGGAGCCGGCCCCGCTCGCCGCGCGCGTCCAGCTCTCGCTCGACCGCGTCCAGCACCTCTGCCCGCCGGGCCGGATCCGCGGCGTTGACGTTGAAGAAGAGGGCCTGACCACCACGCCGCTGGACCTCGGCGGCGATCCGCTCCGCGTTCGGAAGCGTCGCCTTGCGGTCGAGGTGGACACCGGCCACTGACATCCCCGCTCCGGCGAGCGCGAGCGCGGTGGCCTCGCCGAACCCGGAGGAAGCGCCGAGGATCAGCGCCCAGCCGGACAGACGGATCGGGGAATCGTCGGGACCATGGGCCATCAGCGCGCCTCCGCGCGGCTTGGGAATGGACGTCGCCGCGCCGTTATTCTAGCGCACGCGGCTCACAGACGCCGGGACTCCGGCGACGGGCATCGCGTTGAGCCGCGCTCGCCCTCGTGTTAGGCTCCGCTCGGGCTGCGCGAAGCGCGGCCGCCACCCGCCACCCGATCCAGGAGGCCCTGTGAGCAGCGTCAAGACCGACATCCAGCACGCCCTCGACGGCCTGGCCGGCGAGCTCGAGGGGCTGTCCCGGCAGATCCACGATCACCCCGAGCTGGGCTACCAGGAGGTGCAGGCCGCCGGCTGGCTGTGCGGGTTCCTCGAGGCCAAGGGGTTCCAGGTCGAGCGCGGCGTCGGCGGGGTCCCGACCGCGTTCCGGGCGACCGTGAAGGGAGCCGGCGACGGCCCCACGGTCGCGATCATGTGCGAGTACGACGCGCTGCCCGGCATCGGCCACGCATGCGGGCACAACATCATCGCGACGTCGGGTGCGGGGGCGGGCGCGGCCCTGGCGGCCGTGCGCTCCCGGCTCCCCGCGGGCCGGATCCAGGTGATCGGCACGCCCGCCGAGGAGGGTGGCGGCGGCAAGGTGAAGCTCCTCCGGGCCGGCGTGTTCGAGGGCGTGGACTGCGCGATGATGATCCACGGTTTCGACCGGACCATCCTCCACCAGGACCTCCTCGGGATCGTGCGGACCGGGTTCGAGTACGCCGGCAAGGCGGCCCACGCCGCGGCCGACCCCTGGGTCGGGATCAACGCGCTCGACGCCTGCATCCAGACGTTCAACGCGGTCAGCATGCTGCGCCAGCAGGTGCGGCCCGATTGCCGGATACACGGGATCATCGAGAACGGCGGCGCGGCGGCGAACATCATTCCCGAGTACGCCAAGGCGACGTTCTACGTCCGGGCGCCGCGGATCGACACGATGTGGGAGCTCCACCGTCGCGTGCTCGCCTGCGCCGAGGGGGCGGCCCGCGCCACGGGCGCGACGCTGACCGTGACCCAGCACGAGATGGTCTACGAGCCGCTGAAGCGGAACCAGACCCTCCTGGACCTCTTCGCCGCGAACATGCGCGGCGCCGGGCTCGTCGAGGGAGAGGCCGTCCCCGACCGGCTGGGCTCCTCCGACGTCGGCAACGTGAGCCAGGTTCTCCCCACGATCCAGCCGATGGTGGCCATCGCGCCGACCGGGATGGCGATCCACACCCGCGAGTTCGTCGACGCCGCGATCAAGCCCCTGGCCCACGCCGGTATGCTCGCGGCGGCGAAGACGATGGCCCTGACCACCTACGACCTCCTGGCGGACCCGGCGCGGGTCCGCGCGGCCAAGGAGGAGTTCGCCCGCGGCTGAGGCGCGGCGCGTAGCGGGCCGGCGATGGCGAAGACGGCCGGGATCATCCTCATCGGCAACGAGATCCTGTCGGGGAAGGTCGCCGATCAGAACGCGCTCTACCTGTGCCGCGAGTTCCGTCAGCTCGGCGTCGACGTGCGGAAGGTCGCGGTCATCCCCGACGAGGTCGACCTGATCGCCCGCGAGGTCGCCGAGTTCTCCCGGGCGTACGACTGGGTGTTCACCTCCGGCGGCGTGGGACCGACGCACGACGACGTCACGATCGAGGGGGTGGCGCGCGCGTTCAGACGCCGGGTCGTGCGCGATCCGGGCCTCGCGGCGGCGCTCGAGGAGGTGTACCAGTCGCGGATCAACGATGCGCGGCTGAAGATGGCGGAGGTGCCGGAGGGTGCCCAGCTCCTGGCCTCGGACCACCTCATCGTTCCCGTGGTGGTGGTGGGCAACGTCCACGTGTTCCCGGGCGTTCCCGAGATCTTCCGCCGCAAGTTCGACGCGATCAAGGAGCGATTCCGCGAGCGCCCCTATCTCTTGCGGGTCGTCTTCTTCGGGGTGGGGGAGGGGACCCTCGCCGAGCATCTGAACGCCATGCTGCGGAGCTTCCCCGACCTCATGTGCGGCTCGTACCCGGAGTTCACGAATCCCGAGTACAAGGTGCGCGTGACCCTCGAGTCGAAGGAGCCCGAGTACCTGGAGGCGGCGCTCCAGGACCTCCTCGCCCGCCTGCCGGCCGACGCCGTCCTCCGGGTCCAGTAGCGCGCGCCGGGCCGCCCGTCACCGCCGCTCGAGATGGGCCGCGAGGAACGCGGTCCACGCCTCCCAGTACGCCTCGCCGCCGACCTCGTGGGCGTCGTTGTGGTGGGCGCCAGGGATCGTGACGAATGCCTTAGGCTCGGCCGCGGCATCGAAGACCGCGCGGCCCTGCCGGTACGGAACCACCTCGTCGGCGTCGCCGTGGAGCACCAGGAGGGGCGCCCCCGCGCGGCCGATCGTTCCCAGGGTGTCGTAGCGGGTGCGGAAGAGCCAGCCTGCCCCGGGCACGGTGGCGCTGGCCATGGCCTGCACGGATGCGAACGGCGCCTCGAGGACGAGCGCCGCCGGCGGATCCTCCGTCGCGAGCAGGGTAGCAACGGCGGCGCCGAGCGAGACGCCGAGATAGACCACCGGCCCGGGGTCCCGCTCCCGGAGCCAGGCGTTCATTGCCCGGGCGTCCGCATACGTGCCCGTCTCGCTCGGGATCCCCTCGCTCCGTCCGTACCCTCGATAGTCGAAGATCAGGATCGAGAGGCCGAGCCGGTTGTGGAAGGCCTCGAGCTTCTGGAGCCGGTGCGAGATGTTCCCGGCGTTGCCGTGGCAGTAGAGGAGGGTTGCGGGGCGCGGTCCAGGCACGAGCCAGCCATGGATCTGGACGCCGTCCTCGGCGGTGACCTCCACGTCCTCGTAGGCGAGCCCGAGCGCGGCCGGCGTGCCCTCGAGGGTCCTCGTGGGGTGATAGATGAGACCGCGCTCGAGCGCCGTGCCGCAGCCCGAGAGGAGCGCCAGGGCCGAGGCGAGGACGGGCCCCACGATGCGGGCGCGCCCCTTCAGGCGGTCTCCGGCCCGGGATTCTGCGGCGCCAGGATGTGAGAGGCGTGGTGGTGGACGAGGCGCCATCTGGCGGCATGTCGCTCGAAGACGTTGGTCGCGAGGATGGCGGTGATCGACAGGCTGCCGCGCGTCTCCGAGATGATGTTCTCCGTGCAATGGACCCACGCGAGGTCTCCACGCACCTCCACGCGGACGTCCGTGATGGTGAACCGCATCTCGGTTGTGCTCTGGAAGATGGCCGACCAGGAGCGGCGCACCTCTTCCCAGCCGTGGAGCCGGTTCCACCCGGGGTGCACGCACGCGACGTGGTCGCCGCGCGCCCAGACCTGGTCCATCTCGGCGAGGTCGAGGCTCTCGAAGGCCCGGTAGAAGCGCTCGTTCGCCACGCGGACGGCGGCCCGGTCGTGCCGGCCGGCGTCGTCCGTCACAGCGGCCCGCGCTCAGGAGCCGGCGGCGTCGTCCGCGTCCTCAGGGAGCGCGCTCACGATGACCCGGTCGCCCTCGAGCCGCACGCCGAGGGGCCAGAGCGCCGCGCCGCCGCACGGGCCTCCCGCGCAGCGGCCGCTGTCCGGCTCGAAGAGCGCGCCGTGCGTGGCGCAGATGAGCAGCCGGCCGTCGTCGGTGAAGAACTCGTTCGGCCACCAGTCGAGCGGGGTGCCCGCGTGCGCGCAACGGTTGACGTAGGCGTGGTAGCGGCCCTCGAAGTTGACCACGAATCCCTCGACCTTCGCCCCGCGCCAGCTCAGCGGGAACGTCGCCGACGAGCCGGGAGGGACGTCCGCGATGGGGGCGGACCACTCCTGCCGGTCGCTCATGGAGCGTATGATACGATGAATCGCGTGACGACGACCGGGCCTGCGGTCGAAGTCCGCGACCTCAGCAAGACGTTTCGCACCGGATGGCCCCGACGGCGGTCACAGCCCGCCCTCCGGGGCGTCTCGTTCGTCGTCCCGCGCGGCGCGATCTTCGGGGTCCTGGGGCCGAATGGCGCCGGCAAGACCACCCTGCTCTCGATCCTGGCCACGCTCCTCCTGCCGGACCGGGGCGAGGCGCGGGTACTCGGTCTCGACGTGATCCGCGAGGCCCATCGGGTGCGCGAGCGCATCAATCTGTCCTCCGGCAGCGCCTCCTTCCTGTGGAGCCTGACGCCGCGCGAGATCCTCGACGTCGCCGCGCGGAGCTACGGGCTCGACGGGACTGTTCGCCGGCCGCGGGTGGCCGCCCTGCTCGAGCAGTTCGAGCTGGCGGCGCATTCAGGGGTGCCCTACAACGAGCTGTCGACGGGGCTCAAGCAGCGGCTCGCGCTGGCCAAGGCCTTCGTCAACGACCCGGAGCTCCTGATCCTGGACGAGCCGACCGTCGGGCTCGATCCCGACATCTCGGTGCGTATCCGGGAACAGATCGCGGCGCTCCGCCGGTCTCGCCGCATGACCATCCTCCTGTCCACGCACTACATGCGCGAGGCGGAGCAGCTTTGCGACGAGGTCGTGTTCCTCCGTGAGGGTCAGATCCTCGCGGGCGGCGACCCCGGCACCCTGAAGCGCGAGGTGCTGCTCGGTGACCGCATCGAGCTCGTCGTGGAAGGGGAAGCCTGGCGCGCCCTGGCCGGATTGCCCGGGGTGCTGGCCTGCACGACCGCCGCCGGCCGCGTCCGGGTGATCGTGGACGACGCGCGGAAGCGCTTGCCGGAGATCTTCCGCCATCTCCACGAGCGAGGGGTTCCGGTGAGCGACGCGACCGTGACCGAGCCGACGCTGGAGTCGGTCTTCATCGAGCTCGCGCGATGAGCAGCCTCGCCCCGCCGGCGGCCCGGATCGACTGGCCCGGCGGCGCGTCCGTCCGGCGCGAGCTCGTGAAGGTGTCCGCCTTCTTCCTGCGCAACTGGCGGATGACCTACCGCAACGCGTTCACGATCTTCGAGATCGTCTTCTGGCCGATCGTGAACCTCCTGTCGGTCGGGCTCCTGATCACGTTCCTCAAGGCGGAACCCGGAACGGTCGTGTTCGTGCTGGTGGGGACGTTCGCGCTCTCGACCGTCCAGGTCTGCCAGCTGGACGTGGCGTATGCGGCCCTCTTCGACATGTGGTCGAAGAGCATCAAGCATCAGCTCGTCGCGCCCATCCGGCCCTGGCACCTCGTGCTGGGGTCGTGGCTGATGGGGGTGGTGCGCGGGACGGCGGTGTTCGCCCTGCAGGCGGCCGTGAGCCATTGGGTCTTCGGCGTGAACGTGCTCGCTCACGGCCTGGCGCCCGCCGTGGCGCTCCTGGCCGGCCTCCTCCTCTCGGCGGCCGGCGTCGGCCTGCTCGTGTCGACCCTCCTCATGCTCTTCGGGTTGGGGGCGGAGGTGTCGGCCTGGTCGGGCGTGAGCCTGGTGTTCCTGCTGTGCGGCGTCTACTACCCCGTCTCCGTCCTGCCCGCTCCGCTCCAGGTGGTGGCCGCGGGCGTGCCGCTCACCCATTTCCTCGAGGCGTTTCGCGCGCACCTGGGGTATGCGCCGGTCTTCACGGCGCCGCTCTTTCGCGGCTACGGGCTCGCCGTCCTCTACGTGGCAGGCGGCTACGCGCTCTTCGCGTGGGCCATCCACCGGGCGCGGCGGACCGGGATGCTCCTGAAGCTGTCGGACTGATGAGCCGCGGGGCGCGGATGATCCGGGCGGCGGTGTGGCTCGGGACTCTCCCAACGCTGCTGACCCTTTTCCCGGCCTCGCCCGTCGCGGGTGAGGCGATCGCCCGGTACTCGGGCCACGTCATGGAGGTCGATCTCGCCCGCGGCGTCCTCGTGGTCGAGGAGCTGGGGCGGCGAGGGCTTCCGATCCGTCACGAGGTGCGGGTCGAGGCGGACACGCCCGTGGTGGCGGCGAGCCGCCTCCGGCTGGGTGACATGCGGGGGCAGAGCGCCTTCGGAGAGATGGCGGTGTCGCTGGTGGACGTTCTGGTCGGGGACTTCGTCGTCGTGGAGGGGGAGGATCTCGATGGTCAGACCCTCGCCCGCCGCGTCACGATCGTGGAGACCCGCCGGAGACCCTAGACCGCAGCCTGGGCTGGCTCCGGTCGGAACCGCACAAGAGCTAACGCGAGCATCGGGAGACGATCAACCGGAGGTCTCGAGGTCGTCGACCGGCGCACGGTGCAGATGCGCAACTTCACGGCCGCGCGCGCCGAGGCCGCCCGGGTCGCCCAGGCGCCGTCAGGTGACGACAGTCATCCCGAGCGCACGGAAGTCGTCGTCGAACGTCAGGCAGGGGGGTCGGTCCAGGAGGGTCGTGATCACGACGAACGAGATCGCATCGCACAGGGAGAGTCGACGCTCGCGACCGTACTGCCGGAAGACCTCCTCGGCCTCTACACGCAATCGACTCCCGTACTCCGCCATGCGCAGGGTCGGCATCACGCGCCGTGCCATCTCCAGGGCTCGCTGGTGGTAGGCGTCCAGCGGCCCCAGACAGGCGAAGAAGAACGACGTGTCCCGAAGACGTGATCGGGTCGAGCCATCAGCGGATCACGCCATCGGATTCGTACAGGTGCTCCTCTGCGCGAGCCGCGACGTCGATCCTCCGCCCGCGGCGCTTGGGGAGCTTCCGGAGCGCCTCGAGCAAGGCGCGCCCGGTCGCGCCAGGCTCCGGCTCGGGGAGCGCCGCGCGCAGCTCGGCCACGACCTCGTCGCGCACTGTGATCTGGACAGTCGAGCCGGGGTCCTTCCGGACCTGGCGAACGAGCTCCGGCAGCCGCCGCCGCGCTTCAGTGATTGGGAGCTTCACGGCACCGCAATCCTCCGTGGACGTGGACCGGATTGTACAGAAGCGTACAAAAGAGGTCAACGTGGGAGTGACCCACGCGCTGGTTCATGCTCGGAGCGACGATGGGGAACGCCGACGCTTCGACCGGTCCATCGTCGCGCCCCAGGTCGAGAGAAAGGCGGTCAGGAAGCCGTGCTCCTTCGCGGGCTCGACGGCGAGCGGCGCAAGGGCGAGCGCGACGGCGACCGCAATGTGGTAGCCCTCGGAGCGTGAGGCCGCGGCGCGGCGGTAGGCGGAATGAGCCTCGTTGATCCACACGGTCGATTCGATCAGCCGCGCGAGCTCCGGGTCGTCGGGCCGCAGGGCGAACTGGAGACTGAGCCCGTAGCGAGCAGGCTGGCGGCGACCGCGCTCCGCCGGGAGCGTGGACGCCGGGGCCACTGCCGGCGGGGCCTCGCTGTCACCTGCGACCGGTGGCGGCGTGTCCCGAGCCAGCCGGTCGCCGCCAGCGGCACCGGACCGGGTCACGGCCCCGGACTCGGCGAGCGGCGCCTCGCCGTGCATTTGGGTGAAGGGCGCCGGCAGGTCGCCCGCGCCGAATTCGTCACCCCGCCGCCCCATGGGCAGCCGGCGCTGGCCGCCGGCCCGTCGCTCCACGAGCGAGGCGAGCAACGGGAAGTCCTCAGCGAGCTGCCCGAGGACTGACTCCAGATCCCGCTCGACGGGCCGGGCCCCGCGGCGCCGCACGTTGTCTCCCGGGTCCGCAAGGTCGCCCCATGCCGCGAGCTGGGCGGCCACCGCTTCTTGGATCGCCTTTCGGTAGGCGAGGTAGACCGCGCCGCGGGTGCCGACCCGGATGAAGTCGGCCTTGTTGAGCGTGAGGCACTCCGCGAGGGCGGGAACCTCGACCAGGCCGCCCACGCGGTCCGGCGCCGCAGGCGTCAGCCCGAGCCAGTCCCAGCCCCGCTTGATGACCTTGCCGAACGTGCTGATCGCCAGACCGCGTTGCTCTTCCGGCAGGGGCACGCGGTCGCGGATCAGGTAGCCCGCTGCCGACGGCTTCCGCTTCCGAGCGAGGCGGACCGTAATCGGAGCCGACTCCATGACCCGCCGCGCCTCCAGCCCGAGCCGGGTGCCGTTGAGCGTGAGGGTCACGCCACGCGGATAGTGCGCCGCCAGGATGGCGTCGAAGGCGGGATCGAGGAGCGGCTGGAAGTGCCGGCGGAGCGTCGCCTCGACGTAGCCCGGGTCGAGGAGGGGCGAGAGCGGGTTCTGGAGTCGGAGCCGCACGCCGGTCCCCCGCCGGGCCACGAGGCCGGGCGCCGGGATCCACCGCCAAGGCGCCCGCTGCCGGGAGCTGAGGCCCCAGGCCGTCGCAACGTGGACGGCGCCCCGACGTGTCTCGGTCACGACTTCCTCCGAGACCAGGAGGCCGAGCTTGATCCCGATGCCGGCGAAGCCGATTCCCTGGCCGCGCGTCTTGCTCGTGGCCGCGATGTCGTGGTACCGGGCGAGCTCGCGACGCCGCATGCCGTGTCCGTTGTCGACGACGGTCAGCGTGGCAACGGTCGGGTCGGTCGCGAGGCCGATCTCGGCGGCGCCGGAGTCGAGCGCGTTCGCCACGACCTCGGTAAGGATCGTCTCCTCAATTGCCCCGGGATACGCGTCCCGGAGGTCTTCGAGGAGGTGCAGCAGATCGACCCGTGTCTCGCCCATCGGTGGGGTCGCGCTACAGGGTCTCCACGAAGCCGGCGATCTCGTCGACCTGGAGGCCAGCGACGGCGATGGACGGGGCGTACACG
>JBGQGN010000088.1:0-10101 GCA_041497395.1 Methylomirabilia bacterium | reverse complement strand
CGCCCGGAGGAGGCGACGGCGCCGACGGCGGCGATGATCCTCCTCGTGCCCCGGCAGGCGGCGGGACGGCGCGTCGAGGAGGTGTGGGACACGCTGGGCATGCGCGCCACCCGGAGCGACTCCATGGTGCTCGACGAGTGCTGGGTCTCCGACGATGCCCTCGTCGTGCAGGCGGACGACATCGTCCCGTTTCGCCGTCAGGGGGCGAACTGGTTCTGGGCATCCTACACGCCCGTCTATCTCGGGATCGCCGTCGCGGCGTACAAGGCCATCATCGCGACCGTGCGAGGCCGGACGCCGCCGGGCTTCACGCAATCCCTCGCGTATCATCCGGACGTGCGCCGGCAGGTGGCGGAGATGAGCGTCGATCTGGAGGCCGCCCGGCTCCTGACCTATCACTCGGCCTGGCTCAGCGACACGGAGGGCCCGACGCCCGCCACCCTGTCGGCGTTCTATCGCGCGAAATACTTCGTGGGCGAGGCGGTGACGCGGATCACGCGCACGGCCATGACCCTCGGGGGCGCCCACGCGCTCTTCAAGACCTCGCCCCTCGAGCGCCTGTTCCGCGATGGCGCGGTCGCCCCCGTGCAGTTCCCCCCGCGCGATTTCTGCCTGGCGAGCCTCGGCATGCTCGAGCTGGAGCTCGACCCCCGCGACGTGCTGCCTCCCTTGAAGACCGCCCGCGAGGACGCGGGGCCGACGATCCGCTGAGCGCGATGGCGGCGCCCATCCGCGAGTACCGCTACCCGATCCCGGACGCGCGCTGAACGGCGGCGGCGAGCGACCCGAGGTGGCGTTGACACGCTCGGCCCCCCCGGCTACGGTGTCCCCGGGCACAGGTTCCGACGCCGGCCAGGGAAGACGTTGGCGAGCGATTGACCGGCCGTGCGAGCTGCAGGACTGCGTGGGGCTGGGGCCCCACAGTCAGAGGCGAGCAATCCAAAGGAGACCGCCATGAGCGACCACGAGGAAGTGGATCGAGGCCACGGAGATGAGGGTCTGAGCCTGTCTCGACGGACCCTGCTCCGGCTCGGCCTGTTGACCGCTGCCGCGGCGACGCAGGGGCCGGGCGTCTTCGCGCCCGAGGCCTCCGCTCAGACGCCCAAGCTCGGCGCGAACCTGATCGGCAAGCTCGAAGGCGCCCAGGTCATCACGGATCCCGCTCTCTTCCCCAAGAGCTTCAAGGAGGCCCCCGCCCTCGCGGAGCTGGTCAAGGCGGGCAAGCTCCCGCCCGTCCAGGAGCGCATCGGCCAGGACCCGCTCGTCATCAAGCCTCTGCGCGAGGTCGGGAGATACGGCGGCACGTGGCGGCGCGGCTTCACGGGTCCCTTCGACACGTCCAACGGCCACCGCGCCGCCCAGAACGACAAGCTGCTCTACTGGGACTATACCGGGACGAAGATCGTTCCCAACATCGCCCGGGGCTGGGAAGTCAGCCCGGACGGAAAGGTCACCACGCTCTCGCTGCGGCGCGGGATGAAGTGGAGCGACGGCGAGGCCTTCACCGCCGACGACTTCGTCTTCTGGTTCCAGGACGTGTACCAGAACAAGGAGCTGGTGCCCGTCCCCCTCACGGTGATGACCATCAATGGCAAGCCCATCGCCATCGAGAAGGTGGACGCCAGCACCATCCGGTTCGTCGCGCCGGAGCCCTACTACGCGCTCCCCATGGTGCTCGCGTCCGTGTGGGGCATCGGGCACCATGCCCGGTTCGGGCGCGACGCGCTCGGCGGCTTCGCCCCCGCGCACTACCTCAAGCAGTTCCACCCGAAGTACGCCTCCGGCGACGACATCACCAAGAAGCTCGCGGAGCTGAAATTCGACAACTGGGTCTCGATGTTCAAGAACCGAAACGACGCGTGCCGCAACCCGGACCTTCCGGTGGTGACCCCGTGGAAGACGGTCTCCCCGCTCACGACGCCGACGTGGATCCTGGAGCGGAATCCCTACAGCGTCTGGGTCGATACGGACGGCAACCAGCTCCCCTACATCGACCGCATCCGCATGACGCTCGGCGAGCACCTGGAGGTCATCAACCTGCGCGCCATCGCCGGCGAGTATGACTCGCAGGCCCGGCACATCGACATCAGCAAGCTCCCCGTGCTGATCGAGAACCAGCAGCGGGGCGGCTACCGCGTGTACCTCGATCCCTCGGACCAGGGGGCGGACGTCGCCCTCTTCTGCAACCAGAGCTTCGACAAGGATCCGGAGATCGCCCGGTGGCTCGGCACCCGCGAGTTCCGGATCGCGCTGTCCCACGGCATCGACCGCCAGCAGATCAACGAGACCTTCGTACTCGGGCTCGGCCAGACGGGCTCCGCCGCGCCCGGCGAGCGGACCCTCTACTTCCCCGGGCCGGAGTACAAGACCCTGCACGCGGCCTACGACGTCAAGAAGGCGAACGAGATGCTCGACAAGCTCGGGCTCACCCGGAAGGACAGCGAGGGGTACCGCCTGCGGGCCGATGGCGGGGGCCGCCTGCGCCTGGCGCTGACCACCTACATCGGCTTCCTCCCGTTCACGCGGGTCGCCGAGATGATCGTCGAGCAGTGGAGGAAGATCGGGATCCGCGGCGAGGTCCAGGAGATGGAGCGCGGGCTGGCGACGGCCCGGGTGCAGGCCAACGAGCACCAGATCTACTTCGAGACGCAGTGGGGCGCCGACAACATGCACGGGCACACGCCGCTGTTCTTCCCCGCCTTCGGCGGCAGCCCCCTCGGGCCGCTCTACGGGGTCTGGTACTCGAGCGCAGGAGCCCGGGGCAAGACGCCGCCCGCGCGCATGCGCGAGCTGATGGACAAGTACCGGAAGTCCTTCAGCGTGAAGGACCAGGAGCGCATCCGGCTGGGCAAGGAGATCTGGAAGATCGCGCTCGACGAGGTGTGGCTGATCCCGGTGGTGTCGAACTCGCCCGCGTCCCAGGGCGTGCGGGTCATCAAGACCAACATGGGCAACATCCCCGGGCGCCTCTGGAACAGCGCCGTGAGCGACAACCCTCACATCGCCCACACGGAGACCTGGTTCTTCAAGTCCTGAGCGTCACCGTGACGGGCGCCGCCGGCGCGTCCGGGAGACGGACGCCGACGAATCCGCGGGTGTTCACCCACCACCCCGCGCCGCTCTCGTCGGGGCCGGCGCGCCGCGGCAGTGGGCCGAGCCCGTCCGTGATGACCGTCGCCGGCGGATCCATCCGCAGCTCGAGGCGGTAGCGGCGGCCCGCCGGCACCACGGAGCGGTCGCCGACGGCGGCGCCGATCCGCACCGTCACCGCTCCACGGTCCGTCGCGCATTCGAACGTGGTCAGCGCGTACTGCCCGCGGCGGTACGCGTGGCTTCGCCCGTCGTCCTCGTACAGCTCGAAGCGCGACGCGCCCTCGGGATAGATCCGTAGCGTGACGTCGTCGAGCGGGCGCTCCCCCGTGTGCTGGACCACCGGCCCCATCGGCAGGATGGCGCCGGCCCGGACGAGGAGCGGCAGCCGCTCGAGCGGCGCCTCCACCGTGAGGCCGCCCGGGCCCTCGTGGCGCTCGCCCGTCCAGAAGTCGTACCACGCGCCCGCCGGCACGTAGACGGGCCACGCGGTGGCGCCCTCGCGCGTGACCGGCGCCACGAGCAGGTCGTCGCCCCACAGGAACTGCTGGCCGAGGCCCCACACGCGCGGATCGTCCGGATAGTTCATGACGAGCGGCCGCATCAGCGGCAGCCCCAGCGTGTGGGCCTGCCAGGCGAGCGTGTACGTGTAGGGGAGCAGCCGGTAGCGCAGCTCCGCGTACTGCCGGCAGATCGCCTCGACGCGGGGCCCGTGCGCCCACGGCACGTGCTCGCGCCACACCCAGCCGTGGGAGCGGAAGATGGGGCTGAAGGCGCCGAGCTGGAACCAGCGCGCGTAGAGCTCGCCGGTCTCCGGAATGGGATGGAAGAAGCCGCCCACGTCGGTGCCCCAGTACGGGACGCCGGACAGGCCGGTGTTCAGCCCGAGCGGGACCTGCGCCTCGAGCGTCCGGAAGTCGTTGTTGACGTCGCCGGACCAGCACGTCGCGCCGAGCCGCTGCATCCCCGCCGCGCCCGACCGGCAGAGCAGGAACACGCGCTGCTCGGGCCGATCGGCGGCCTCGCCCTCGGCGAAGGCCTCGTGACGGAGCCGGTCGTAGATGTTGTGCAGGAGCGTCCCGCTGCCGCCGTGGAGGGAGGACGCCGCCGGCGGCCCCTCGCCGCCATCGAGCCACCACCCCGCCACACCGAGATCTCGCAGCCGGCGATGGGCCGACCACCACCAGGCGCCGGCGGCGCGATTGGAGAAGTCGACGTAGCGCTGCCCCTGGCGATAGCTGGCGCCCGGCGCGGCCGCTCGCTCGTAGCCCTCGGCCAGGAGGTAGCCGCGCGACTGCGCCTCGGCGAAGAGCGGCGACTCCTCGTGGAGCACGGGGTACTCGTGGGTGATGACCTCGAAGTGCCGCGAGCGCATCTCCGCGAGCAGCGCCGCCGGATCCGGCCAGAGCGCGGGCTGGAACTCGAGATGGCCGACCCCGCGGTTCCACCCGCGGGCCTCGCCGTAGCTCGAGAGGTAGATCAGCCCATCGCAGGGGATTCGCTTCTCGCGAAGCGTGCGGGGCAATTGCAGCAGCTCCGCCGTGTCGTGAAAGTGCCGGGTCGACTGGAGAAAGCCGAGGGCCCAGCGAGGGGGCAGCGGAGCGCGGCCGAGCAGCTCGGCCACCTCGCGCATCACGCCCCGGAGATCGCCGCCCAGGAGGAAGTACCAGGCGAGCGTGCCCGTCTCCGCGGTGTAGGCGATGCGGACGCCGTTGTCGGATCGCCCGACGGCGAGGCTCGCGTCGGCGGGATTGTCGAAGAAGAGGGCGTAGCCGCGGCTCGACACGAGGAGCGGCACGCCCATGTCCGAGCCCGGGCCATGCCCGATGTGCGAGTTCCAGAGCTGGCGGGTGGTGCCGAGGCGGTCGAGGTCGCCGCCCCCTTGGCCGAGGCCGTAGAAGTGCTGCTCGCCCGAGAAGACGAAGCTGGCGCGAAGCCGGCGCCCGCCGGACCCGTCGCCATTGGGTTCGGCGGACATGCCCCCGTCGGCGGGCTCCCGCAGCAGCCAGTCGCCGCGCGAATCGAGGAAGGCGACGCGGAGCGGGGCGGTGGCCACCTCGACGCGGAGGTCCGTCGTCACCAGATGGAGCGGCTCCCCGTCCATGACCTGGAAGGGCGCGGGCGCCCACGCGCGATCGGCGAGATACGACGGCCCTGCCGCCTGCCCCGGCGGCTCGAGCGCGATCCGCACGATCCGCGGCGTCAGGACCGTCACCGTCACCGCGGAGTCGCTTCCCGGGAACCCCAGCGTCGACGCATCGCGCCGCTCGAAGCGGGCGCGATCGCGCGTCACGCCACGCCTCGACGGGATGGCGCTGCCGCCGGGCTCGCGCCGCTTCCCGGGGCTCCGCCGTCGCCGAGCTGATCCACGCCCGGGAGCTCGAGCTCGTGGGCACGGTGACAGCGCACGAAGTGGGCGGGCGCGATCTCCCGCCACGCCGGGGTCTCGGTGCGGCAGACCTCGGTGGCGTACGCGCAGCGGGGGTGGAAGTAGCACCCGTCGGGGGGCGCGGCCGGATTTGCCACCTCTCCCTGCAGCACGATGCGCCGCGAGCGCATTCGCGGATCCGGCTCGGGCGCGGCGGAGAGGAGCGCCGCCGTGTACGGGTGCTTCGGCGCCCTGAACAGCTCGTCGGTCGCCGCCAGCTCGACGATGCGTCCGACGTACATCACCGCCACCCGGTCGCTGATGTGTCGGACCACGCTCAGGTCATGCGCGACGAAGAGATAGGTCAGGCGAAACTCGGCCTGCAGATCGAGGAGGAGGTTCAGGATCTGCGCCTGCACCGAGACGTCGAGGGCCGAGACCGGCTCGTCGGCGACCACCAAGCGGGGGTGGAGCGCCAGCGCGCGCGCGATGCCGATGCGCTGCCGCTCGCCGCCGCTGAAGGCATGGGGGAAGCGCCGCATGTACTCGGGGCGGAGCCCGACCCGGCGCAGGAGATCGGCCACGCGCTCCTCGCGCTCCCGCCGGTTCTTCATGCCGTGCACCAGCAAGGGCTCTCCGACGAGGTCGAGCAGGGTCATGCGCGGGTTGAGCGAGGTGAAGGGGTCCTGGAAGATCATCTGCATCTCGCGCCGGAGCGCCCGCAGCTCCGAGGAATTCACCCGGCCGATGTCGACGACGGTGCCGTTCGCCATCCGCATCATGACCTGTCCCTGGGTCGGCTCGATGGCGCGGAGGATGCAGCGGGCGGTGGTGGTCTTCCCGCAGCCGCTCTCGCCGACGAGGCCCAGCGTTTCCCCTTCGTCGATGTGGAAGTCGACACCGTCGACGGCGCGGACGTGGCCGACCGTCCGCTTCCAGAAGCCCCGCCGAATCGGGAAGAGCTTCTGCAGCCCGGCGACCTGGAGCAGGACGGACGGTGGAAGCGACGGGAGCGCCGCGCTCATTCGTAGAGGAAACAGCTCACGGTGTGCTGATCGGCCACCGGGCGCAGGCTCGGCTCCTGCCGGTCGCACGTGCCCGCCATGAACGACGCGCAGCGCGGGTGAAAGGGACAGCCCGGCGGCCGGTCGTAGGGATGCGGCACGGTGCCCGCGATCGGCATCAGGCGCTCCCGCGATCTCGCCCGGATGCGCGGGATGGAGCGCAGGAGCGCCTGCGTATACGGGTGGCGCGGAGCGTGGAAGATCTCCTCGACGGGCGCCTGCTCGACCACGCGGCCGAGGTACATCACCGCCACGTCGGTGGCCATCTCGGCGATCACGCCGAGGTCGTGGGTGATGAGCATGATCGCCATCCCGTCTTCCTGCTGGAGCTGGCGCATCAGCTCGAGGATCTGGGTCTGCGTGGTCACGTCGAGCGCGGTCGTGGGCTCGTCCGCGATGAGCAGGACGGGATGGCAGGACAGCGCCATCGCGATCATGGCCCGCTGCCGCAGGCCCCCGCTGAGCTGAAAGGCGAGCTGATCCACCCGCTGCTCCGGCAAGGACACGCCGACCCGGCGTAGCGCCTCGATCGTCTTCTCGCGCGCCTGCCGCCGATTGACCTGCTGGTGCAGCATGATCGCCTCGACGATCTGACTGCCCACCGTGTGCACGGGACTGAACGAGGACATCGGCTCCTGGAAGATGAGCGCGATCTCCGCCCCGCGGATCGCGCGCATCTCCTTGCCATTGGGGGCGAGCTTCGTCAGGTCCACCGGCGGGTCGGCCGCCCCCCCGCCGTTCCTGGCCCGCCGCCGGAACTGGATCTCACCCCCGACGATACGGCCCGGCCGATCGACGAGGCGCAGGATGGACCTGGCGGTGACGCTCTTGCCGCAGCCGCTCTCGCCCACGATGCCGAGCGTCCGCCCGGGGTACAGGTCGAAGCTGACCCCGTCCACCGCTCGCACCGTTCCCTCGTCCTGGGCGAAGTACGTCCGCAGATCTCGCACCGACAGGAGCGCCTCGGGCGCCGTCACGGCCCCCTCCGGTGCTCTAGTGTCCCGTCCCAGAGATGCGCCGACAAAGCGCCGGGCGGGGCCAGGGGGTCCTCCCCGCGGGACACGCTGAGTCGCAACCCGCTACACCACTCGCAAGGAGCCACGAGATAGAGGTCTTCGGCTTCGGCAACGCGCAGAAGACACGGTCCCGCGAGGAGGACCCCCTGGCCCCGCCCGGCGCCGCGAGGTAGAACGAATTCCTGGGACAGGACACCAGGAGCCTGTCGGAGAAAAGGCTCACGCGATGGCATCGACGCTCGAGCGCCGGCTTCGCCGGCGCAACCTGGCTCTGGGGGAGGCTCGGAGGGGGCCGTCGAGGCCCCCTCCGATGATCTAGCGGCCGTAGGGGTCGGCGGCATCGCGTAGTCCGTCACCAAGGAAGTTGAAGGCCATGACGGCGACGATCACGGGCACCGCCGGCAGCATCAGCCACGGGGAGATGGCCACCGTCTGGACGTTCTGGGCCTGCTGCAGGAGGACGCCCCAGCTGATCGCGGGCGGGCGCAGGCCCAGGCCGAGGAAGCTCAGCGAGGTCTCGCTGATGATCATCGCGGGCAGGGCGAGCGTGGTCGCCGCGATGATGTGGCTCATGAAGGACGGCACCATGTGCACGAAGATGGTGCGCAGCTCGCCGCAGCCGACGAGCCGCGCGGAGACGACGAAGTCCTCCTCGCGCAGGGACAGGAAGCGCCCCCGCACGACGCGGGCCAGCTCCGTCCATCCCAGGAGGGAGATGATGATCGTGATGGCGAAGTAGATCTGCAAGATCGTCCAGTCGCGGGGAAGCGCCGCCGCCAGTCCCATCCAGAGGGGAATCGTGGGGATCGAGCGGAGGATCTCGATGACCCGCTGGATCAGCGTGTCCGCGAGCCCCCCGTAGAAGCCCGAGAGCCCACCGAGCACGACGCCGAGGACGAGGCTCATCGCCACCCCGATCAGCCCGATCGTGAGCG
This sequence comes from Methylomirabilia bacterium, assembly GCA_041497395.1. Taxonomy (GTDB): domain Bacteria; phylum Methylomirabilota; class Methylomirabilia; order Rokubacteriales; family DASRDR01; genus DASRDR01. Next base: position 1,628 of record JBGQGN010000088.1, on the reverse strand, counting down.
AGATGCGCGTCCCGTACACGAGCCGCGACCAGAGATCCCGCCCCTGCAGGTCCGTGCCGAGCAGGAAGATCGTCGTGCCCGCGTCCTTGCCCGCGTCGACGCCGATCAGATGACGCGTCATCGGGATCACGCCGAGGAAGCGGTACTCGAAGCCCTCGGCGAACAACCGGATGGGGATCTTCCGCTCGGGGTCCGCCTGGTACACGCGCTTGAAGGTCTGGGGATCACGGGCACCCTTGACGGCGTAGACGTGGGGGCGCAAGCGCCAGCCGTCGAACCAGTGCACGGTCTGGGGGGGCATCAAGGATCGTTGCGCCTCGGAGGCGTTGGGGTCGGCGTAGGCGAGGAAGTCCGCGCCCAGCACGGCCAGATAGAAGCCGATGACGACGCCGCCGCTGACCACGGCCACGCGGTGCTTCCGGAACCGCCACCACATGAGCTGCCACTGCGAGGCCACGAAGATGCGCTGCTCCTTCGTGGCGGCGGCGACGCTCGGGCCGTGCACGGGCGCGCTCGCGGGGTCGAGCACTCGCTCGGGCGTGGCCATCAGGTGTCCTCGAGCCGGATGCGCGGGTCGATCCACACGAGCAGGATGTCCGAGATGAGCGTGCCGATCACCGTCATCACGCCGAGCAGGAGCACGATCGTCCCCGCCAGGAACATGTCCTGCGCGATGAGGGCCTTCAGCAGGAGGGGCCCGACCGTGGGCAACCCGAGGACGAGGGACACGATGATGCTCCCCGACACGATGTAGGGCAGCGTGTAGCCGATGGTGCTCGCGAACGGGTTGAGGGCTACCCGCACCGGATACCGCAAGATCACCCGCATTTCCGACAACCCCTTGGACCGCGCCGTCACCACGTACGGCTTGCGCAGCTCGTCGAGCAGATTGGCGCGCATGATCCGGATCTGCTGCGCCGTTCCCGCCAGGCCCAGGATCAGGGCCGGGATCGGGAGATGCTTGGCCAGGTCCCACGCCTTGCCGAGACTCCAGGGGGCGTCCTGGAGCTCCGGGGAAAACAACCCTCCGATGTGGGCGTTGAAGAGCGTGAAGCCCAGGTAGAGCAGCACGAGGGCGAGGAGGAAGTTGGGAACGGCGAGGCCGATGAACCCCACGAAGGTGGCGGCGTAGTCGCCCACCGAGTACTGCCGCACCGCCGAATAGATGCCGATGGGCAAGGCAAGCACCCAGGTCAGGAGCAGCGCCGCCACCGACACCGCGACCGTCAGCCAGAGGCGGTCGCCGATCACCTCCGTCACCGGCCGCCGCCACTCCATGGACATGCCGAAGTTGCCCTGGGCGAACAGCTTGACCCACTTGTAGTACTGGACGTAGATCGGCCTGCCCAGGCCGTACTGGATCCTCAGGTTCTCCGCCTCCTGCTCGGTGACGACGCTGCCCGTCGAGGCCATCTGGGCGATGTACGAGGTGACGTAGTCACCCGGCGGGAGCTGGATGATGACGAAGGCGAGGACGGAGATCGCCCACACGGTGAAGATCGCGAGGAGGACGCGGCGTCCGATGTACGCGAGCATGGCAAGAGGGCGCGGCCCGGTTCACCGTCACGGGCGACGGTGGACCGGGCGCTCCGGAGCCTTACTTCTTCCAGTAGAACGTCACTGGCCGG
>JBGQGN010000087.1:0-10137 GCA_041497395.1 Methylomirabilia bacterium | reverse complement strand
GCCCTCGACCTCCAGAACCTTCTCGCGGTCTCCGGCGCGATTGCCCTGGCGGCGCTCGAGCGGAAGGAGAGCCGGGGCGGCCACACCCGCGACGACTACCCGAAGCCGGACCCCAACCTCGCCAAGGTCAACATCGTGGTGCGGATGAAGGACGGGGAGCTCAGCGTGACCCCGGAGCCGCTGCCGGCGATGCCGCCGGAGCTGCAGAAGCTCTTCGAGGAGAAGAAATGAGGCGCCAGACGGTCGCCAGCGGGCCGACGCGCGAGGTCACGATGCACGTCTTCCGCGGCGTCGCGGAGGGCGGAGAGTTCCGCGAGTACCGAGTGCCCCTCGAGGAGGGCATGGTCGTCCTCGACGTGATCCACCGCATCCAGGGCACCCAGGCCAGCGACCTCGCGGTCCGCTGGAACTGCAAGGCCGGCAAGTGCGGGTCGTGCAGCGCGGAGGTCAATGGGCGGCCGCGCCTCATGTGCATGACGCGGATGGAAATCTTCCCCGCGGGCAAGCCCATCACCGTGGCGCCGCTCAAGACGTTCCCCCTGATCAAGGACCTGGTCACCGACGTGTCGTTCAACTACGAGGCCGCGAAGCAGATCCCGGCGTTCCGGCCGCGGCCGCCCGATCCCGACGGCACGTATCGGATGATGCAGGAGGACATCGACCGCGGGCAGGAGTTCCGGAAGTGCATCGAGTGCTTCCTCTGCCAGGACGTCTGCCACGTCATCCGGGACCACGAGGAGAACAAGCCGCAGTTCTTCGGGCCCCGCTTCTTCGTGCGGCTGGCCGAGCTGGACATGCACCCGCTCGACACCCAGGACCGCCGGGAGCTCGTCCGGGCGCGCGCGGGCATCGGCTTCTGCAACATCACGAAGTGCTGCACCGAGGTCTGCCCCGAGCACATCAAGATCACGGACAACGCGATCATCCCGCTGAAGGAGCGCGTGGTCGACGACCACTACGACCCCGTCATGTGGGTGGTCCGGAAGCTGGGCGGGAAGTAGGCACCTGACGCTCGCAGGCCGTCGAGCTCCGGCGCCCCCATGAAGATCCACGAGTACCAGGCGAAGGCGATCCTGCGGGAGTTCGGCGTCCCCGTCCCCCGGGGCGAGGCCGCCGCCACGCCGGCCGAGGCCCGCGCGATCGCCGAGCGCCTCGGCGGTCGCGTCGTCGTGAAGGCCCAGGTCCACGCGGGCGGGCGGGGGAAGGCCGGCGGGGTGAAGCTGGCCGACGACCCGGCCGGGACCGAGGTGGTCGCCCGGCAGATCCTCGGGATGCGGCTCAAGACGCCCCAGACGCCGCCCGAGGGCATCACGGTGCTGAAGGTCCTGGTCGAGGAGGCCTCCGCGATCGTCCAGGAGCTCTACCTGGCGGTCACGCTGGACCGGGGCCGCGGCACCCACGTCGTCATGGCGAGCCAGGCCGGCGGCATGGAGATCGAGGAAGTGGCGGCCGCGCACCCCGAGCGGATCGCGCGGGAGTGGGCCGACCCGGCGCTCGGGCTCCAGGCGTTCCAGGCCCGCGCGCTCGCCTTCGGTCTCGGCCTCTCTGGTGACCAGTTCAAGGCCGGCGTCGGGCTGATCCAGTCGCTCTTCCGCGCCTACCTCGCCAAGGACTGCTCCCTGGCCGAGGTCAACCCGCTGGTGGTGACGCGCGACGGCCGGGTGCTCGCCCTCGACGCCAAGCTCAACTTCGACGACAGCGCACTCTTCCGGCGCCCCGAGGTGACGGCGCTTCGCGACGTCAACGAGGAAGACCCGCTGGACGTCGAGGCGTCGAAGCACGGGCTGAACTACATCAAGCTCGACGGCACGGTCGGCTGCATGGTCAACGGCGCCGGCCTCGCCATGGCGACGATGGACATCGTCAAGCTGGCCGGGGGGGCGCCGGCGAACTTCCTCGACGTGGGGGGCGGGGCGTCGCCCGAGCAGATCGAGAGCGCCTTCCGGATCCTCTCGTCCGATCCGAGCGTCAGAGCCGTCTTCATCAACGTGTTCGGCGGGATCCTCCGCTGTGACCGGCTGGCCGCGGGGCTGATCGCGGCGGTGCAGAAGCTCGGCGTCCGGATGCCCATCGTCGTCCGGATGGAGGGCACCAACGTGGAGCTCGGCAAGAAGATGCTCGCCGAGTCGGGGCTCAACTTCACGAGCGCGGCCGACATGGGCGATGGCGCCCAGAAGGTCGTCGAGCTCGCGCGACCCCCATGAGCATCCTGGTCGATCGGTCGACGCGGGTGGTGGTCCAGGGGATCACCGGGCGCGAAGGCACCTTCCACGCCCTCCGCTGCAAGGAGTACGGCACCCAGGTCGTGGGCGGCGTGACCCCGGGCAAGGGCGGCACGGTCCACGAGGGCTTCCCGGTGTGGAACACCGTCGACGAGGCCGTGCGCGAGGCGGGCGCCGACTGCGCCCTGATCTTCGTGCCGCCCGCCGCGGCCGCCGACGCGATCATGGAGGCCGCGGCCGCGCGCGTGCCGCTGGTCGTCTGCATCACCGAGGGTATTCCGGTGGGCGACATGGTCCGGGTCAAGGCGTTCCTGGCCAGCCGCGCGACGCGCCTCCTCGGCCCCAACTGTCCCGGGCTCATCACGCCCGGCCAGGCCAAGATCGGCATCATGCCCGGCCACATCCACCGGGAGGGCGGGGTGGGAGTGGTGTCGCGGAGCGGGACCCTGACCTACGAGGTGGTCCACCAGCTCACAGAGCGCGGCCTCGGCCAGTCCACCTGCGTGGGGATCGGCGGCGATCCCGTCAACGGCACGAGCTTCGTCGAGGTGCTGCGCCTCTTCCAGGAGGACTCCGGGACCGAGGCGATCATGCTGATTGGGGAGATCGGCGGCACCGCGGAGGAAGAAGCCGCGGCGTTCGTCCGGGCCCGCGTCACCAAGCCCGTCATCGGCTTCATCTGCGGCCAGACGGCGCCCCCCGGTCGCCGCATGGGGCACGCCGGCGCGATCATCTCCGGCGGCAAGGGAACGGCCGCCGAGAAGATGCGCGCGATGGAGGCGGCCGGCATCACGACCGTCAAGAGCCCCGCCGACATGGGCGCCACCGTCGCCCGCGTGGTCGGGCGCGGGCGCTGACCGCTTCCCCCGGGGAGAGAGGACAATCGATGGCGCTCGAGCGCACCCTCACCATCATCAAGCCGGACGCGGTTCAGAAGGGCGTGGTGGGACGCGTCGTCGCCAAGATCGAGGAGGCGGGGCTCCGGATCCTGGCCGCCAAGCTCATCCACCTGACGCCGGCGCAGGCCGCGGGCTTCTACATCGTTCACAAGGACCGGCCCTTCTACCGGAGCCTGTCCGAGTTCATGACGTCCGGGCCCTGCGTCCCGATGGTCCTCGAGGGTGAGCACGCGATCCAGCGGCTGCGAGACCTGATGGGGGCGACCGACCCGTCGAAGGCGGCGCCCGGCACCATCCGGCGGGAGTTCGCGGCCTCGATCGAGGCCAATGTCATCCACGGGTCGGACTCGCTCCAGTCGGCGGCGTTCGAGATCCCCTACTTCTTCCCGGCGCTGGAGATCCATGCGCGCTGACCGTGTGAGAGCATGGTGCGGCGACAGGCCCCGCAGCGGCGCGGCGCGCGAGATCTGAGGGCGCGCGGCGCCATGTTCGGCAAGCTTCTGATCGCCAACCGGGGCGAGATCGCGGTGCGCGTGATCCGCGCGTGCCAGGACGCCGGCATCCGCACGGTGGCCGTCTTCTCCGAGGCGGATCGGGACGCCCTCCACGTCCGGCTGGCCGACGAGGCGCACCCGATCGGCCCGCCCCCGGCGACCGAGAGCTACCTCGTGATCGATCGCCTGGTCGCGGTCGCCCGCCGGACGGGTGCCGAGGCGGTCCATCCCGGCTACGGGTTCCTGGCCGAGAACGCGGGCTTCGCCGAGGCGTGCCGGGCCGCGGGCCTCGTGTTCGTGGGTCCGCCGCCCGCGGCGATCGCCCGGATGGGCGACAAGACGGCGGCGCGCCGCGCGGCCGTCGAGGCGGGCGTGCCGATCGTGCCCGGGACCCCGGGCCCGCTGGGATCGGATGCGGAGGCCCGTCAGGCCGCGAGGGACCTCGGGTTCCCGGTGATGATCAAGGCGGCCCGGGGTGGCGGCGGGAAGGGCATGCGGGTCGTGTCGATCCCAGGGGAGCTCGAGTCGGCGCTGCGGCTGGCGCGCTCCGAGGCGGCCGCCGCGTTCGGTGACGGCGCGGTCTACCTCGAGAAAGCGATCGTCGAGCCCCGCCACGTCGAGATCCAGGTCCTCGCGGATGCCCACGGCCAGATCCTGCACCTGGGCGAGCGCGAGTGCTCGATCCAGCGGCGGCACCAGAAGCTCGTCGAGGAGTCACCGTCGCTCGCCGTGGACGGGGCCCTCCGGGCCGAGATGGGCGGGGCGGCCTGCCGGCTCCTGGCCTCGGCGGGCTACCAGAACGCCGGCACCGTCGAGTTCCTTCTCGACCCCGGCGGGCACTTCTACTTCCTCGAGGTCAATACGCGTCTCCAGGTCGAGCACCCGGTCACGGAGCTGGTGACGGGCATCGATCTCGTCCGGGAGCAGCTCCGCCTGGCGGCCGGCGAGAAGCTCGGATACGCGCAGGCGGACGTGACCGCGCGCGGCTGGGCGATCGAGTGCCGGATCTCGGCCGAGGATCCGGCCGCCGGATTCATCCCGTCCCCGGGTCGGATCAGGACGTGGCGCCCGCCGGCGGGGCCCTGGGTGCGGCTGGACAGCGGGGTCTACGAGGGCGGGGAGGTGTCGCTCCACTACGATCCCCTGATGGCCAAGCTCATCGTGTGGGGTCGCGATCGCGGAGAAGCGGTGCGCCGGATGCGCCGGGCGCTCGGCGAGTTCGGAGTCACGGGCGTCCGGACCACCATTCCGTTTCACCGTGCGGTGATGCATCACCCCGATTTCCTCGGCGGGCGGCTGTCGACGGCCTTCGTGGGGCGCGCCTTCGCGAGTGGGCTCGGGCCGCCGTCGCCCGAGCGCGCGCGCGCCGCGGCGGTGGCGGCGGCGCTCCGGACGCAGGCCCTCACGCCAGTCCCTCCGCCGGTGGCGGCCGCTCCGTCGCGGTGGGCCATGGCGGGCCGGCCCGGCTCCGGGGCTCCGCGACGATGACCGCCCCCGGAATGCGGGGGCCGCGCTCGCGACTCGCCGTCCGGGTCGACGGGACGACGTTCATGGTCGAGGTCGAGGCGGGGCCGGCGGGCGGCCTCCGGGTGGAGGTCGACGGGTTGCCCGTCGACGTGGACGCGCGCCTTTCCCCGTGCGGTACGGGCTCGCTCCTGCTGGACGGTGTCTCGTACCTCGTCGACCTGGGCGAAGGTCCAGCCGAGACCCACGTGGTGGTGGACGGCGAGGCGTTCCGGGTCCAGATCGACAATCCGACGCGCGGCCGGCTGCCTGGCGGGCCGAGGTCGAGTGACGACGTCGGCCAGCGGCTCGTCGCGCCAATGCCCGGGAAGGTGGTCTCCGTCCTCGTCGAGGTCGGCCAGCCGGTGGAGCGCGGGGCCGGTTTGGTCGTGCTCGAGGCGATGAAGATGGAGAACGAGTTCCGGGCGACGGTGGCGGGCACGGTCACCGAGGTCCACGCGGCGCCGGGTCAAGCGGTCAACGCCGGCGACCTGCTGGTCGTGGTCGCCTGACCCCCGGCTCCGGGCCGGAGACGGATGCTGCCCACCAGCGAAGGAGGGCGCCGCGCCGGATGAAGGCCATCGGGCGATGCCTCGGGCCGATCGTCGCCGCCCTGATCCTGACGCTTGCCGTGACCTGGCCTCTCGCGACGTGCCCGGGGCGCTGCCTGCCGCCGGCCCCCGATTCCATCCTCACCGTCTACTTCCTGGCCTGGACCGGCCACGCGCTCACCACACCGGGTGTGCGGCTGCTCGACGCGCCGATGTTCGCGCCGTATGCGAACACGCTGGTCCTCGGGGACTGGATGCCGGCCGCCGCCCCACTGACCGTGCCGGTGCTCCTCCTCACCGGCAACCCGGTCGCTGCCCACAACGTGCTGCTGGTCGCCCTCTACACGGGTGCGGCGCTCGGGGCCGCCCTGCTGGCCCATCGGCTCCTCGGAGCGCGGGCGCCCGCACTGGTGGCGGGGGTGGCCTTCGCCTACTCGGCGCGCCTCCTCGACCAGGCCTACAACCTCCAGACCGTGGGAATCGCGTGGGTCCCGTGGATCTGTCTGGCGCTCGAGCGATTCGTCGTCCGGCCGTCGTGGGGGCGGGCGACGATGGTCGGAGTGGCTGCGCTGGGCCTCGCGTTCACGAGCCTCAATCTCCTCGCCTACGCGGGGTTGCCCCTCGGTCTCCTGGGCCTGGCGCTCCTGGGTCGCGGGGGGCGCTCGGTCGGCGCGGCGGGATTGGGGCGGCTGGGGACGGTCGGGATGCTCGCGATGGCGATCCTCTGGGGATATCTCGCCCCCGTTCGACGGGTCATGCAGGAGTGGGGACTCGGCCGAACGCTCACCGAGGTCGCCGGGAATGCCCTGACCCTCGACCATCTGATCCGTCCGCCGCCGGAGTCGCTCCTGCGGTATCTGGTGGCGGGTGCCGTGGCGCCAGTCCCGGCCGACGGCCTGCTGCCGGGCGTCACGCTGGTCAGCCTCGCGTTCGTGGGGATCCTCGCGCTCGTCCTGAGCGCCCCGCCAGCCCGACGATCCCTGGGTCCCTACCTCGCCGTCGGGGCGGCCACACTCCTGCTGGCCTTCGGTCCCACCCTCGTCACCTCGTGGGGGTCGATCCCGCTTCCGTACCGGGTGCTCTATGCCCTGGTGCCTGGCTTCGGCGCCGTCCGCACTCCGGCTCGGTTCGTCTTCTTCGTGGACCTGGTCGTTGCCCTGCTCGCCGCCGTGGGCGCCATGCAGCTTGCCGGCCGCTTCACGCCGGGGCGGGCGCGAACGATGATGGTGGGGGCGCTCGCGCTCCTCCTCCTCGTCGAGTCCGTTCTGGTCCCGTTCCCTGGCGCGGTCCCGCGACTCGACCCGGCGGCCCTGCCCGACGTCTATCGCTGGCTCGCCCGGACGCCGCCAGACACGATGGCGCTCGCGATTCCCATGGGGGACTGGGCGAACGTCGCCGCCTCCGCGTTCCACCTCCGGCGGACCGTCAACGGCTGGGCGAGCTTCCTGCCGCCCCGCTATCCAGACCTGGTCGCCGCGATGGCGGGGTTCCCGGACCGACGGTCCGTCGCGCTCGTGCGAGGCGTCCGTCCGGACGTCGTCCTCGTCGATCGTGCGTGGCTCTCGGCGGAGCGCGTGGCGGCGCTGGGCGGCCCCGAGTGGGGTCTCACGCCCGCGCACGCGTTCGAGGGTCACCTCGTCTATCGAACGACCGCGGCGCCGCCTCCCGGCGTCGAGTCGCTGGAAGCAGAGGCCGGGGAGGGACCGGCCTGCGTGACGCTCCGCAACCCGGGCCCGGAGTTCGTCCCACTCTACCCGGCGCGTCGACTCCGGCTCGAGGCGTCGGGCGCGGCCGGCGGACGCCGGGTCGTGACCGAGTGGCTGCCCGTCGATCTCGCGCCAGGTGGCCGCCATGTCGCATGCGTGAACGGCGCTGACCAGCCCGCTGCGCTCCGCGGCACCATCGAGGACGGCGAGCATCGCTACACGTTCGTCGTCGTGCCGGGGCAGCCGCCGGTGCGACCTCGCCGGGAGGCGGGCCCATGACGCCCGCTGTCCGCACCGCGCTGGCGCTCGCGCTGGGCAGCCTCGTGCTCTACCAGGCGAACGTGCGGGAGATCAGCTCGCAGGACACGGTGCCGGCCCGCGTCCTCCCGCACGAGGTGATTCAGTACGGGCGCCTCAATCTCGATCACCTGTTCCAAGGCTGGCCGGCCGACGCCCCGCTCCCCTTCTGGATCCAGCGCGTCGGGGGTCACCACGTCTCCAGCTATCCGGTGGCGCCCGCGCTGGTGGCGGTGCCCGTCTATGTCGGGCCCGTGCTGCTCGGCGCGGGCGACAGCTGGGTCGTTTTGAACGCTCTCTCCAAGCTCACGGCATCGCTCCTGGCCGCCCTGTCCGTCGGGTTCGTCTACCTGGCCGCGCGGGAGCTCGCCGCCCGCATCGGCGCCGGGCAGGCGAGCGCGCTCTGGACGGCCCTCGTCTACGCGGTGGCGACCCCCACCTGGGCCGTCTCGAGCCAGGGCCTCTGGGGCCATGCACCGGCCCAGCTCGGACTGGCGGCCGCGCTGTGGGTGCTGCTCCGCACGGAGCCGAGGCTGGGACACTTCGCGCTCGCCGGTCTCGGGCTGGGGGTCATGGCGGCCAGCCGGCCGTCGACGGCGCTGGTGGCGGCCGTGCTGGCGTTGCCGGCGCTCCGACGCTGGCGCGAGGGCGGATGGGGGCTCATCGCCATGCTCGGCGCGGTCGCGGCGGCGGCTGCAGCCCACAACTGGTCGACCTTCGGGTCGCTCCAGGGTGGGTACGCGGAGCTGCACCGGACCCACGGTCAGTTCCACGGCGTGCCGAGCGCGTGGAGCTCCGTGCCGCTGGAGGGACTTCCGGGGATCCTGGTGAGCCCGAGTCGCGGTCTCTTCGTGTACGCGCCGGTGCTCCTGTTCGCGGCCGGCGGCCTCGTCGGCTGGCTCCTCCGGCGGCGCGGCGGGCCGCTGGGCTTCGTCGCGGCGGCCGCGGGTGTCGGGATCGCCACCGTGGCGCAGTTCGCCGTGTGGTGGGGTGGCCATTCCTTCGGGCCCCGCCTTCTGGCCGACGTCTTGCCGGCGCTGGTCCTCGGGCTCGTGCCGGCCTGGGGCGCTACCTGGCGCTCCGCCCCGCGTCGCTGGCTCTTCCTCGCGGCGTTCGGCGTCTCCGTCCTGGTGCAGGCCGTCGGCGCCTTCTACTACCCGTCCCCGCGACACGTCGAGTGGAACACGAGTCCCGTCGACGTGGACCGGGCACACGAACGCCTCTGGGACTGGCGGGATCCTCAGATCCTCCGGTTGCTCCGGAACGGGCCGACACCCTCGGGGTTCCGCACGGGGCTGTAGTCCGGGGGGGGGCGAGGCGACCGGACCGCATGGGGACCAGGCTCGCTTGACCCTCGCCAGGGGGCCGGCATAAGATCGGGCCACGTTCGTGGCCCTTTCCGCGCGCGTGGCAGGCTTGTCCGCTGGAAGCGCGCGGAATCACACTCGAAATCCGAGCCTCGGGAGGATAGGCGGAATGGAAGAGCGCGAGCTTCGGCACTGGATTGACGGGGTGAAGGACGGCACCGTCACCCGTCGTGATTTCACCCGGATGATGGTAGGGGCCGGCCTGACGGCACCCCTGGCGGCTCAGATGCTCACCGCCGCGGGCGTGGCGCAGGCGCAGACGAAGCCTGGCTTCACGCCGACCAAGCGGGGCGGCGGCGGTAGCGTCAAGGTGCTGTGGTGGCAGTCGCCGACCCTCCTGAACCCGCACTTCGCCAACGGCACGAAGGACCAGGACGGCTCCCGGATCTTCTACGAGCCGCTCGCGTCCTTCGATCCCGACGGGAACCTCTTCCCGAACCTGGCGGCCGAGGTGCCGACGGTCCAGAACGGCGGCATCGCCAAGGACGGCACGTCCGTCACCTGGAAGCTCAAGCGGAACGTGCAGTGGCACGACGGGAAGCCCTTCACGGCCGACGACGTGGTGTTCAACTGGGAGTATGCGACGGATCCGGCCACCGCGGCCGTGACCGCCGGCGCCTTCCCGAACGTCGTGAAGGTCGAGAAGGTCGACGCCCTCACGGTCAAGGTCAGCTTCAACCGGCCCCAGCCCTTCCCGTACACGGCTCTTTGCGGACCGACCGGCCAGATCATCCCCAAGCACATCTTCGAGGCGTTCAAGGGTGCCAACTCGCGCGAGGCGCCGGCGAACCTTAAGCCCGTCGGTACCGGCGCCTACCGGTACGTGGACTTCAAGCCGGGTGACATGGTCCGGGCCGAGTTGAACCCCAACTACCACGTGCCCAACCGCCCCTTCTTCGACATAATCGAGCTGAAGGGCGGCGGCGATGCGGCGTCGGCGGCACGGGCCGTCATCCAGACCGGCGAGTACGACTACGCCTGGAACATGCAAGTCGAGGACGACATCCTCAAGCGCCTGGAGCAAGGTGGCAAGGGTCGCGTGAACATCTCCCTGGCCGGCGACATCGAGCACATCCAGCTCAACAATACGGATCCCTG
>JBGQGN010000086.1:0-10145 GCA_041497395.1 Methylomirabilia bacterium | reverse complement strand
CGCCGCGCGTGCGCGATGAGCTCCCCGCAGAGCGCGTCGACCGCCCGGAGATCCTGCGCAATCGCCGGGTGCCCGGGTCCGAGCCGCTGGAGGTTGTAGTCGAGGTGCGGCAGGTAGACCAGCGTGAGCGTCGGTCGCTTCGTGTCGTAGACGTGGCGTGCGCAGTCGGCAATCCAGCGGCTCGCCGCGAGATCGGTCGCCGGTCCCCAGAAGCGGAAGAGCGGGAACTGGCCCAGGCGGGCGTTCAGCTCGTCGCGGAGCTCGGCCGGCTGCGTGTAGACGTCGGGGATCTTCCGCCCGTCGGCGGGGTACATGGGGCGCGGCGTCACGGACCAGGTCGCCCCGCTGTGCATGTTGTACCACCAGAAGAGCTTGGCGCACGTGAACGCGGGATCTCGCTGGAGGGCCGTTTCCCAGACCTTCTCCCCGGCGACCAGCCGGTTCGACTGCCGCCAGAGCCAGACCTCCGACAGGTCGCGGAAGTACCAGCCGTTGGCGACCACGCCGTGGTCTCGCGGCAGGAGCCCGGTGACGAGCGTGGACTGCACGGAGCAGGTGACCGCCGGCAGGATCGTCCGGAGCGGGCGGGAGGCGCCCTGGCGGGCGAGGGCGGCGAGGCTCGGGGTCGCCTCGCCGACGAGCTCCCCGGTCAGCCCGACGACGAGGAGGACGACCGTCCGGTGCACGGCGTGCGATCGGGGCGCGGCGGAGCCGCCGTCGCGCCGGCTAGGTCAGTCGCCCGGCTGGCCCGCGCGGCCCGGGGCGCCGGTGACCCGCGGGGCCTGGCCGCGCAGGACCGAGTTCCCCTCGAACAGCTGGCTCTGGTCGATGGCGGGCGCCGCCTCGAGCGCCGCGGGATCCAGCTGGCCGCTCTGGGCGAAGAAGGCCACGGGGTTGTCCCAGGCGACGCGCCGGACGTCGGCCTCCGGGATCCCGCTCTCACGCATGAGCGCGACCGTCTTCGGCACCTTGAGGGGATCGCTCACCCCCCAGTCCGCCGCGCTGTTGATCAGGATCCGCTCGGTCCCGTAGCGCTTCACCAGCGCGACCATGCGCGGCTCGTCCATCTTCGTGAAGGGATAGATGGAGTGGCCGGCCCAGCAGCCGGACTCCCGCACGAGCGGAAGCGTTTCCTCGGTGTTGTGGTCGATGAGCACGCGACCCTCCGGGAAGCCGACGTCCCGGACCAGGGCGAGGCTCCGCTCCGTGCCCCGCTTCTTGTCCCGGTGAGGCGTGTGGATCAGGACCGGCAGGTCGAAGCGGAGGGCGAGCTCGAGCTGGGCCGCGAAGTACTTCTCCTCCTCCGGCGTCTGGTCGTCGAAGCCGATCTCCCCCACCGCGACGACGCCGTCCTTGGCGAGGTAGCGCGGCAGGAGCTCGATCACGCCCGGCGCGACGCGCCGGTTGTTCGCCTCCTTCGGGTTGAGGGACAGCGTGCAGAAGTGGTGCACGCCGAACTGACTCGCCCGGAAGCGCTCCCAGCCGAGCAGCCCGTTGAAGTAGTCCTCGAAGGTGCCGACGTGGGTGCGCGGCTGCCCGAGCCAGAAGGAGGGCTCGACGATGGCGGCGATGCCGGCCTGGGCCATCGTCTCGTAGTCGAGGGTCGTCCGCGAGGTCATGTGGATGTGCGGATCGAAGAGCTTCATGGCCGGCTCCCGTTCTCGCCCAGGAGGTAGGCGACGTCGTCCGGCACGCTCCGGCCCGCCGCCCGCCGCTCGCTGGCGTAGTCGGCCGCCATCCGCCGGAGCTCCGGCGTGATGCGGTCCTCGAGCCCGAGGATACGCCCGACGGCGACCCCGATGAAGATCGCTTTCAGGACCATTTGGTTGAAGCTCGACTCGGGGAAGTGGCGGGCCGGGAAGGGGTTCTCGCACGCGATCGCCTCGAACACGGGCTGGACGGACGTCCGGCACGCCTCCACGCCCAGGGGGACGAAGCGGCCCGGATCGGGCAGGAGGGCGAGCGTCCGGAGGACGGCCTGACGCTCGCGGGTGTCACCCTGGAGGAAGCACTCCTCCACCAGAGCCTCGAGCTCACCCGGCGCCAGCCCGGCGGCCGCGTGGAGCAGGAGTCCGGAGCGGGTCAGCCCGTCGAGGCCCCAGGCCGCAACGGGCCAGATCACGCCGGCTGTCCGGAGCCGGGCCACCTCCGCCGGCGTCGCCTCGGGCGCCGCTCGGCCGACCTGGCGGGCCGCGAGCGCGAACGCCGTGGCGAAGCCGGTCCGGTCCAGCGGCGGGCGGGTCGTCTTGACGACGCCCGCCAGCCAATCCCGCGCCGGCACGCTGACATACGCGCGGACGACGGCCAGGAGGCCGTCCGCCGTCTCGAGCGGGGAGGCCACCGGGGGTGGCGACAGCGGGCTGGATCGGGCTCCCTTGGGGTTGGTCACGGCAACGAGCGGAGGCGCCGCGCGACCGAGTATAGCGCAGCCCCCGGGTGGCGGGCGCCGGCCAGAGCGATCGAGGATGCGCCCAGCCAGGCGGCAGGTCGGCCAGCGTCACAGGCGCCCGAGCGCCCGGACCACCGCCCCCGCAAGGTCCCGGATGCTCTCGAACATCGACGCGTACCAGTAGGCGATCAGGAACAGGCCGGCGGCGGTGGCCACGGGCCAGAGAGCCCGGGCCTCGTCCACGAGCGCGACGCCACGGCTGGCGACCTCCGGCCACCGACGCTCGCCCCAGACGATCACGGCACCGAGTATGGCCCCCGCCAGGATGTCCGTCGGATAGTGAAGGCCCAGGTAGGCGCGAGCGCCCAACGCGCAGGCGAGAAGGACGGCCGTCGCGGCACCGAGCCAAGGTTGGAGGCGCCCCAAGGACCAGACCAGCGGAACCAGAAAGGCGGCGTGGTCGCTCGGGAACGCGTGAAGGTCGTCACCGATCATCGCGCGGAACTGCGCCTGAAAGGATCCACTCAGGGCAGGATCATGGATGGGCCTGTGAGTTTCCCAAAGGTTCTGGATGACGCGAGACAGGAGAAGGGCTACTCCGGCCGTGACGAAGCCGCCGAGCACCGTCCGGCGGATCGAGTGGCGCCGCTCGCGCGAGCTTCCGGCAGCACCCCAGTAACCGGCGAGAAGCACGACGCAGGGAATGGAACGGAAGAGCGAATCGGTCACCAGGTGAGCTGCGAGATGGTCGAAGAACCACGACTGCCCTCCCAGGGAGGCGAGCCAGCGGACAAAAGCGATCTCGATGTCCCAACGCGGCATGGAAAACTCCTCCCGAGCAAGTGGGCGCACGAGACCAATCGCGCGAACGGAGCTTCAACGAAACTGGCCCGACGCCAAGCTGACCCAGTTGTCCTGTGGCTGCCCGGCCGGGTCAGGGCCCGGGCGGGGTCGGCGGCGGCAGGATGACGACGATCTCGCTCAGCACCCGGCTGACGCCCGGCAGGCGCCCCACGACCTCCTCGGCCACGCGGCGCTGGTCGTCTCGCGCCACCCGTCCGCTGAGGGAGACCTGGTCGTCCCGGCAGCTGAAGAACAGACCGAGCTCCCGCGTCCGGGAGTTGGTCAGCAGTGCCGCGTGCACGCGGGCGGTCATGCAGCGGTCGCGCACCTCGGCCAGCGAGGCCGACGTGGCGTGGAAGCGCTCGGCGGCCAGCGACGCGCGGATCGTCGCCACCGCCGTGGGGACGTCGACGCGCGCCGTGTTGAGCACGAGATCGTACTGCAGGGGATCGTCCAGGGCCACGTCGTAGAGGTGGCGGATTCGGGCCGCCCAGTCACGGTCGCTGCGCGCAACCACGTCCTCCGCGTCGGGCACGAGCCCGCGCTCGGCCTCCAGCCGGCGGGCGCGCACGTGGAGCGGCGCGGTCGCTCGCACGCGGAGGGCGTGGCGGATGCGCTGGAGCACGAACGTCGAGCCGCGCCCGATGAGGACCACGTTGTCTCGCGCCGCGAACTCCCAGACCACCGATTCGACGGCCGCCAGGTAGTCGCGGCGCGTCTCCGTGAGGCGCTCGCGGAGGCTGGGCCGGCCCTCGAGGAGCCGCTCGAGCTCCGCGACGCCCTGCCCGAGGCGCTCCGCCGCCTTCAGAATGATCTCGCGATCGGCGAGAGTGTAGGTCAGCTCCTCGGCGAGGGCGCGGCCGATCGCTTCGCCGGAGCTCCCGAGAGCCGACGAGATCGTGATGATGCTCACAGCCGCTCTCCGGGCAGCGAGGGAGCCGTCGCTCGACACGGCGGGGCCAGGCGCGCCGGACGGCGTGCGCCGCTGCGACAGACGGCAAGGGGAAGGCTCGGGGTCGCATCGAACCGCATGGTCGCCCCCGGGGCTCCGGGCGTCTGAGCCTTGGGGGGAGCCTAGGCCCGGCCGGGGACGCTGTCAAGGCGCGGCGTCCTTCGTGGGACATATCGGGCCCATCGTAGGATGGGGCCGTGCGAAGCCACGCGATGCCTGACGACGAGCCCGCCCACATCCTGTCGGGAGTGCCGCTGTTCGCGGGGCTCGACCGGGTGGCCCTCGCCAAGCTGGCGATGCACTTCGAGCGAGTCCGGTTCGGGCCGGGCGAGATCGTGTTCCGCGAGGGCGATCCCGGGGACGCCTTCTACGTGGTGCTCCACGGGGCGTTCAGCGACTATGTCGGGTCGCCCGATACCGGCGTCGACCGGCGGCTTGCGACGCGGGGTCGGGGGGCGACGTTCGGGGATATCGCCCTCCTGTCGAACCGGTCTCGCTCGACCACGGTGCGGGCAGACGGGGCGGCCGAGGCGCTCAGGCTCGAGCGGGGCCGGTTCCTCGGATTGGTGACCAAGGAGCCCGCCGTCGCGCTCGCGATCGCCGCGACGCTCAGCGAGCGCGTGTGGCTCGCCAACGTTCGCGGGGTGGGGACCGTCGAGGCCCGCGATCCGGAGGCGGGGGGTGACCGGGGTGATCGGGGTGCCGCCGTTGGGGTGGTCGCGGAGCCCCGTTCCGTTCCACCTCTCAGGCGTGCACTGGGCGGAACGCTGGCCGTGCTGATCCTCGCCGTGACATGGGTGACACCGCCCCCCGCGGGACTGGAGCTGGCCGGCTGGCGCGCTCTCGGGACGCTCGGCGCCATGGTGCCCGTCCTCGCCCTCGAGGTGCTGCCGGAGGGGATCCTGGCTCTCCTGACGATCGCCCTGTGGACGCTTGGCGGTGTCGCGCCCGCCCGGGTAGGGCTTGCGGGCTTCGCCACGCCGAGCTGGGTCCTCGTCGTGGCGGTGCTGGCCTTCGGCGGGGTGCTGGCCTCGACGGGCCTGCTCTATCGGCTCGCGCTCGGGATCGTCGGCCGGGCCCGGGGCGGCTTCGCCGGTCAGGCCGCGGCGCTCGCGCTGGCGGGGGTCGCACTCGGCCCGGCCGTCCCGAATGCGACCGGCCGCGTCGCCTTCCTCGCGCCGGCTCTCGCCGAGCTGATCGAGGCGCTCGGATATGCGCCCGGCTCGCGGCCCGCGGCCGGGCTGGCCCTGGCCGCCCTGGTGGGCTTCGGCCAGATGGGCGCCGTGTTCCTGACCAGCTCGACCACGGCCGTGCTCGCCCACGCGGTCCTGCCCGCCGAGGTGCGGGCGAGCGCCGGGTGGGTCGGCTGGGCAGTGTGCGCGGCGCCGGCCAACGCGCTCCTCCTCGCGGGGATGCTCGCCGCGCTCCTCTGGCTGTACCGGCCACGCCCGGGCGAGCTTGCGCCGAGGGGACCACGATCGGGCGTGCTCGCGATGCAGCGAGCGCTCCTCGGGCGCCCCTCGCGGGCCGAGCGCGTCTGTCTGGCGACGGGAGCCGGGCTCTTGCTGGGCTTCGCGACGCAGCCGCTCCACGGGGTCGATCCGGCCTGGCTCGCCGTGCTCGCGCTCGCACTGCTCGGCGCCGGGGGCCTGGTGACGGCGGACACCCTCCGCGGGGTGAACTGGAGCTTCGCGCTCTTCTTTGGCATGCTCGCGAGCCTGTCCGACGTGCTCGCCGCGACCGGCGTCGACCGCTGGCTCGCGGGCCTCGTCGGCGACGTGACGGGCGGCCTCGCGGGAGCGCCCGTCGCCTTCATCGCCGGGCTTGCCGTGCTCGGGTTCTTCGCGAGCCTCGTCCTCCGCTGGCAGGCGGCCGCCCCCATCCTCACGATTGCCGCGTCGCCCGTCGCCGAGGCGGCCGGGATCTCCCCGCTGGTGGTGGCCGTGGTCGCCACGATCGCGTGCAACGGCTTCGTCGTCCCGTACCAGAGCACCACCTATCTCGCTCTCTACCGCGGGACGGGCGGGCGGCTGTTCGACCACCGGCTCGCCCGTCCGGCCGCCCTGGCCTACGGCGCGGCGAGCGTGCTCGCGCTCTGCGCCAGCGTGCCGGCCTGGCGCTGGATGGGCTTGCTCTAGCGCGGCGCGGTCCGGTTCCCCCCGCCACCCCTCCGGCGCGTCACGGCCACATCGCGTCGAAGACCGAGCCGGCGAGCGTCGGGAACACGTAGTGCATCCCGGCCAGGTCGTCACGGGTGAGACCGGCCCGCATCGCCACGGCGGCGATGTGGATCAGATCCTCGGCGCCGGGACCGAGAACGTGGACGCCGAGCACGCGTCCGGTGGCCTCGTCGGACACGGCCTTCACGAGCCCCTCGGTCTCCTCGTGGACGCTCGCCGCGGTCGAGTCCGTGAAGGGCGCCCGCCCGACTGCGACGCGTCCGCCGCGCTCTCGGGCGGCTTCCTCGGTGAGGCCCACCTGGGCGAGCGCCGGGATCGTGAACGTGGCGGTGGGAAACACGGTGAAGTCGGCGACCCGCCGGTTGCCCAGGAGCGCGTTCTCCGCGGCGAGCCGGCCCTCGTACCAGGCGGCCGGCGTGTGCTGGTGGCTGCCCGTGACGTCCCCCGCCGCGTAGACGTGGGGCGCGCTCATCGACTGCCGGAACTCGTTGACGCGCACCGCGCCGCGCTCGAGCGCGACGCCGGCCAGGTCGAGCCCGAGGCCCGACGTGTTGGGTGGCCGGCCGGTGGCGACGAGGACCGCGTCCGCCCCGAACCGCTCGTGGCGGCCGGCGATCTCGGCCTCGACCGTCAGGTCGGGCGCGATCCGCGAGACGCGCGCGCCGGTCTGGACCTCGAGCCGCGCGTCGGCCGCCAGCGCGAGGAGCGCCCCCCGCACCTCGCCATCCGCCGCCGGGAGCACGTGATCGCCCGACTGGAGCACGGTGACGCGGGCCCCGGCCCGGCCGAACGCGAAGCCGAGCTCCATGCCGATCGCCCCGCCGCCGATCACGACGAGCCGGGCAGGGAGCGTCGTCCGCTCGAGGAGCTGATCGCTGGTCAGCCCGCGCTCGATGCCTTCGATCGGCGGCCGCGCGGGGGCGGAGCCCGTGGCGAGGATTATCCGCTCCGCCGTCACGCGGCGTCCGTCGACCACGATCTCGTGCGGGTCCGCGAAGCGGGCACGCCCGCGGAGCACGGTGATGCCCTGCTGCTCGAGCGCCTCGGGCTTCCCCTTCGACCAGGTCGCCACCAGGCGGTTCTTCCGGGCGATCACGGCGCTCCAGTCGAGTCCGATGCCCTCCGTGCCGAGAATCCCGAGCTCGCCGGCCTTCCTGGCGCGCCACGCGAGCTCGACGGTGCTGACCAGCACCTTTTTCGGGATTCAGCCGGTGCCCAGGCAGGTGCCGGCGAACCCGTCCTGCTCGACGAGCGCGGTGCGGGCGCCGAGCGCGATCCCGCGGCGCGCGGCGAACGTGCCCGCGGTGCCGGCGCCGATGACGAGGAGGTTGTAGTCCATGGCTGCTCTCTCCCGTGAAGATCCGGCGGCCCGCGTGTCGCGGGCGGCCGGGCGGTGGTTGCGTCAGTTCCTCGCTGTTCGGATCCCGGCTATCCGAGCGCCTCCCAGGCCGCGCGTTGGACGGCGCGCCAGGGCGTGGCCTCCCAGGCCGAGCCGGTGGCGACGGAGTGGGCGCGCCCGGCCGGCGAGAAGGTGGCACGCCAGCCCTCGTCGCCGAAGCGCGTGAGCTCGAGGTCGAAGCCCTGACGGGCCATGCCGGCCGCGACGAGGCCCACGCCGGCCCAGCGGTCGAACCAGCGCCGGCAGTCGGCGAGGACGGGTCCGGCGCCCGCGGCAGCGGCGAGCCGTGTGGCGGCCAGCGTCGCGACGAGGAGCCGGCGTCGCCGGGCGAGGTCGAGGGCGACCCCGTCGTCCGTCACTCGCCGGTCACCAGCTGATGCGTGGCGTGGCGGCGTCGACGACGAAGCGACGCACCGACGCCCCGAAGTTCTGGCCGAGCCCCGCGGCGAGCTCGTCGAGGACGGTTTCGGCCAGGCCGGTACCCGCCTCGGGCAGGCTCTCGGAGACGAGGAACACGGAGCGGGTCTCCGGGTGGATGAGCCCGTCGCGGGACTGGCGCCACATGAGCTGGCGGGTGAGAACCGTCGCGCCCGTCGCGTAGGCGACCTCCCCGGCCGGCACCGGGACCGGGCCGTCGCCGTCGAGCGCCGCGAAGGCATCACCGTCCCGCGTGAGCCGGACGGTGAGGGGACCGGCCACGCGGTCCAGGTCGAAGCCGCCGACGGGCACCGTGTGGCGGAGGGACACGCCGTTGTAGAAGTCGACCAGGGGGTTGATGCGAAAGGGGGCGCCGCCCTTCATCGCGCGCCGGAGGAGCGCCTCGATCGACGTGGGGAAGTGCCGCATGGAGACGCCGATCGCCTGGAAGCGCTGCCGCCACGCGAGAACGCGCGGATGGGACTGCGGGTTCCCGTACGGCGCCGCCGCGCTCGCCGCCGCCGCCCAAGTCTCGGCCCATGCGCGGGCGACCGGGGGTCGGTCTGCACGGTTGTCCACGTCGCGCGCCACGACGACGGCCAGACGCATGCCCGGAAAGCGCGCGAAGACGTCCGGCTCGACGGAGAAGTCCATGCGGTT
Source organism: Methylomirabilia bacterium (assembly GCA_041497395.1). Classification (GTDB taxonomy): domain Bacteria; phylum Methylomirabilota; class Methylomirabilia; order Rokubacteriales; family DASRDR01; genus DASRDR01. The sequence goes on along the minus strand of JBGQGN010000086.1, from coordinate 1,305 downwards.
CCGCTCCCGTTCGGATCTGGCCCGTTGCGAGCCCAGCGTAGTCCGGGCTCGAGGGTTGGCGCAAGGCAGCCCGGTGTTCCGGGGCTAGCCGGCGCTCCGCACGAACACGTTCTGTTCGGGAGCGGGGATACGCGATGACCCGCCGGGCGACGAGCCAGACGACGATGGCGCCGAGCACCTTCAGCGCAAACGTCGCGATCAGCAGGACGGTGGCCTGGGTGATGTTCGTCAGGTCCATGGACGGAGTGGCCTCGCTTTCTGCGCGACCTCGTGGACGGGCAGCGCGCCGGCGTTCGTCTCGAGAGGAGCCGCGTCACCCGGGCAGATCCTAGACCGGGCCGTGCCCGGCCGTCCATTGGACCTTGGTCGTATTCGGGCGACATGGCGCTTGGCGGCCGTGCGATTGACCGTGGTGGCGCCGGGCGAGCACAATGAAACGGGCTACCGGATCATGCGCGACCGACGCTTGAGCGATCGCTACAAGATGCTGGTTCGCTCCGGCCGGACGTGGCGGTCCGGCGGGAGCGGCGTCGTGGCGGACGTGCCGTGAGGGGCGCTGTCTTGAAGCGGTATGGCCTCGCCGCGCGGCGCTTCGCCGCCTCCACGTGATGCCCTCGCCCGACACGCGCCTCATCCGGTGCCCGGTCTGCGGTGCCGCCAACCGGGTCCCGTGGGCGAAGGTGGAGCAGGGCCTGGCGCCGATCTGTGGACGCTGCAAGACGCCCCTGCCCATCGGCTCGAAGCCGATCACGGTGACCGACGCGACGTTCGCCGCCGCCGTCGAGCGCTCGCCTCTGCCGGTGCTCCTGGACATGTGGGCGCCGTGGTGCGGGCCCTGCCGGATGATCGCCCCCATGGTGGAGGAGCTCGCCGGGGAGATGTCCGGACGTGTCCGAGTCGCGAAGCTCAACGTGGACGAGAACCCGGCGACGGCGGCGCGGTTCGGGGTCCAGAGCATCCCCACGCTGCTCGTACTCCAGCAGGGCCGCGAGATCGACCGGATCGTCGGAGTGCAGCCGAAATCGGAGATCGCGAGACGGCTGGAACGGGTGGTGGGCTGAGCCGGGACTCGGGGAGCGACTCGAGGCGCCGAGTCAGGACCGATCGAGAAGCCGTCCGGAGGACAGACATGGAGCGGCGTCGCTTCGGCTCGACCACACGGGATGTCGCGGTGATCGGCCAGGGCACCTGGTACCTGGACAGGGGCGATCGCGCGGCCGCCGTCGCCGCGCTGTGCCGAGGCCTCGATCTCGGGATGACGCACATCGACACCGCCGAGATGTACGGCGACGCCGAGGAGGTCAT
>JBGQGN010000085.1:0-10267 GCA_041497395.1 Methylomirabilia bacterium | reverse complement strand
CGGGCGGCGGAGGACAGCGGGATCAGGTAGCGGAGCGGGTCCGGCAGGACCTTCGCGCGGAGCTGGGCGAGTGACTCCGCCCCGCCGTAGCTGACGGCGGAGCGCAGATGCCCGCGGATCCGCCGGAGGATGTCCACCACCGAGCCGCGATACGGCACCTGCATCTCCTGGCCCTCCGCCGGCACCTCGAGGGCCGCCTCGATCGCGTCGGGCTCCTCGTCGTCGTAGAGGGCGCGGAAGACGGCCTGGGGCGAGGTCATCCCGCGGTAAATCTTGCGCTTCTCGCCCGTCCCCGGATCCTCGATGATCTGGCCCGGCGCCTCGTCGGTGCCGGAGAGCAGGCTGCCCAGCATCACGACGGAGGCGCCGGCGACGAGGGCGAGGAACACGTCCTTGTCCTCGCGCACCCCTCCGTCGGCGATGATCGGCACCGTGTCCTCGACCGCGCACCAGGCCTCGCGGATGGCCTGGAGCTGGGGCACGCCCGCGCCGGTCTCGAGCCGCGTCCGGCATCCGCGGCCGGGCCCCACCCCGACCTTGATCGCGTCCGCTCCGAGATCCCGGAGGAACGCGGCGCCCTCGGCCGTGGCGACGTTCCCGCAGACGAGCTCGACGCCCGAGAAGCGGGCGCGGACCGCCTCCACCGCGCGCCGCATCACCTCCGAGTGGGCGTGCGCGATGTCGATCAGGAGGGCGTCGGCGCCGGCGCCGAGCAGCTCGGCGGCGCGCTCGAGGAAATCGCCGCGGGCGCCGACCGCCGCGCCGACGAGGAGGCGCCCCCGCGCGTCCTTGCTCGAGTACGGGCGCTGGCGCGCCGCGAAGATGTCCTTCTTCGTGATCAGGCCTCGGATGCGCCGGTCGCCGTCGACGAGCGGCAGCTTCTCCACCCGGCGGGCGAACATGCGCCGCTCCGCCTCCTCGATCGAGATGTCCGGCGGCCCGGTCACGAGCTGGGCGACCGGGGTCATGAACTCCTCGACCGGGCGGTCGTCCTGCGCCGCGCTCCACGGCCAGTCACGGTTCGAGAGAAGCCCCGCGAGGACACCGCCGCCCGGGGCCTCCTCGATCAGGAGGCCGGTGACATTGTGCCGGCGCGCGAGCTCGCGCGCCTCCCGGACGCTCGCGCCGCGCGCCAGGCAAAAGGGCCGGTCGACGACGTGGCCCTGCGTCCGCTTGACGCGCGCCACCTCCGCCGCCTGGGCCGCGATCGGCAGCCCGCGGTGCACGAAGCCAAGCCCGCCCTCGAGGGCCATCGCCACCGCCATCCGCGCGTCGGTGACGCTGTCCATGTTGGCGGAGATCACGGGTAGCTCGAGGGTCAGGCGCCGCGTCAGCCGCGTCCGGAGCGAAACCTCGCGCCGAGAGGCGAGCGGGCTCGCCTGGGGGCGGAACAGGAAATCGTCGTAGGTCCGGCCGACGAACTCGGGCTCGACCGTCCGAGCCATGGCTTCCTCCATCCGGGAGCTCGACGCAGGGCCCGAAGCTGGCGGGTGACGCGGGGCCGCCCGCTCCTCAGGAAAGGCACCCTAGGCTATCATGCCGCCGTGCGTCCGCCCGAGACCGAAGGGATGGTCGTCCGCCTCCCGGACCTCGTCAACGCCGATGACGGCCTCGTCCGGCGAGGCCAGCGGCTCACCACTACCTTCCTCCTGGCCGTGGACGACACGGAGTACCTGGTCCACGTGGCCGCGGGGCGTCTGGCCGCGGTCGAGCGCGGCCCGTTCCTGCTGCGCTCGTGGAGCTTCGCGGTGCGGGCGTCGGCCGACGCGTGGGCGCGCTTCTGGCAACCGCTGCCCGAGCCGGGCTACCACGACCTCTTCGCGATGAAGAAGCTCGGCGTCGCGCGCATCGAGGGCGACCTCTGGCCTCTGATGGCGCACCTCCGGTACGTGAAGGACGTTCTCGCGGCGCCCCGTCGCGTGCGGGTCAGGGGCTGATCCCCGTGCTCGAGCCGATCGTGGGGCGCTACCTCCACCTCACCCTCGACGGGCGTCCCCACCGTGTGTACTTCGAGGAGGCCGGCGAGGGCTGGCCGCTCGTCTGCCTCCACACGGCGGGCGCGGACGGGCGGCAGTTCCGGCATCTCATGACCGACGAGGCCGTGACGCGACACTGGCGCGTCCTGGCGTTCGACATGCCGCGCCACGGGAAGTCCTTGCCCCCCGCAGGCTGGGAGGATGAGGAGTATCGGCTCACCACGGCGGCGTACGTCGAGCTGATCCTCACCTTCTGCCAGGCGCTCGGACTCGACCGGCCAGCCGCCCTCGGCTGCTCGATCGGCGGCAAGATCGTGCTCGAGCTGGCCCTCCGCGCACCCGAGCGCTTCCGCGCCCTGATCGGCCTCGAGGCCGCCGCCTACCAGACGCCGTGGTACGACGACACCTCGTGGCTCCACCGCCCCGACGTGCACGGGGGCGAGCTGTGCAGCGCGCTGATGTCGGGGCTCATCGCGCCCCAGGCCCCGGCCGAGGCGCGGTGGGAGACGCTCTGGATGTACGCCCAGGGTGGGCCCGGCGTCTTCCGCGGCGACCTCCACTTCTACCGGGCCGAGGGCGACCTTCGCGACCGCGTCGACCGCATCGACACGTCGCGGTGCCCGCTCTACCTCCTGACGGGCGAGTACGACTTCTCGTGCACGCCCGACGACACGCGCGCGACCGCGGCCCGGATCTCCGGCGCCCGCCTCACGATCATGAAGGAGCTCGGCCACTTCCCCATGAGCGAGCATCCGGAGCGCTTCCGCACGTACCTCCTGCCGGTCCTGGACGAGATCCGTGGGGTCAGACTTTGACTTCACAACATTCTTGCGCGAGATCGAGAGCGGCCCTGGCCAGGAGGCCGGCAAACTGTTTCGAAGTCAAAGTCTGACCCCCATGCGCGCCCGCCCGCGGCGCTGTCTGCTCCGCCTGCTGGCCACCGCCGGCCTCGTCGCCGCCGCACCGACGGCCGTCCTCGCCCAGGTGGAGCTCCTCCCGCCCGAGATCCTGGCCAAGCTCGGTCCCGCGAACGAACGCCCGATGGCGCTCGCGCCCGACGGCGAGGCGCTTCGATTCCGGACGGGTACGGAGCGCTGGGAGGAGGCGATCCCGCCGGGTATCGTCGACGTCGATCGGGACGGGACGAAGGACTACATCGTTCTGATTCTCGCGGACGCAGACTCGGGGCGGCGGGCGCTCCTCGCCCGGGTCTGGGGCGACAGCGCGGACGCCTTCGGCCCCACCGTCTTCTACGTCATCATCGAGGACGACGACGCCGTCTCGGAGTGGGCGGGGAGCCCGCGCCTCGCTCCGCTCGTGCACCCGAAGCCGTGATGGCCCTACCGTCCGGGGTCGGCGCCAGCGCCGATATCGGGCGTCGCTCCCACATGGAAGACCGCTGGGCGGTGCAGGCCACGCCCGGCGGGCTGTTCGCCGCCGTCTACGACGGCCACGGCGGCTCCCACGTTGCGGACCGCGCCGCCGCCGATCTTCACCTCGCGGTCCTTCGCGCGCTCCGGGCCGGGCTCGGTGCGACCGACGCCCTCCGGCAGGCGTTCGACGAGCTGGAGGCGGCGACGGCTGACCCCGACTGCGGGTCGACGGTCGCGGCCCTCCTGCTCGGCCGAGAGGAGCTCGTCACGGCCCATGTCGGAGACAGCCGCGTCGTGCGGGTCGGCAAGGCGGGATCGGAGGGCCTGACGCGGGATCACCGGATCGACGTCGCCGACGAGCGGGCGCGCGTCCTCCGGATGGGAGCCGAGCTCGATCCGCCCTACGTCGTCCGGGGAGACCGCGGGCTCATGATGACCCGGAGCCTCGGGGACCGCTGGTTCCGGCCGGTCGGCGTGATCCCGGAGCCCGAGGTCGGGCGCCACGCGCTCGGGACCGACGACGTGGCCCTCGTGGCCGCGACCGATGGCGTGTGGGACGTTCTGAGCGTCGAGGACGCCGCCCGCGTCGTGCGAAGGGCCGCCACCGCCCAGGCCGGCGCCGATGCGCTGATCGCCGCCGCACTCGCCGCCGGTGCCCACGACAACGTCACGGCCCTCGTCGTGCGCCTCGCCGATCTTGACCGGGCAGCCTCGCGTGGGGAGCCCTCAGACGATCCCCGGGAGGTGGTTCGTGACACTCGTCTGCCTCACCGGAGTGCCAACTCATGAGGGAGGCGCGCGGTGCGCAGCTCGGTGCTGAGAATGCCCGCTCTCCCCACCCATGCCCGAGCGGCTACCACGCGCGGGTGCGGATTCCGGCGGGGCGCCGGTTCCCTGTGACGGGCCCCGCCGGTCTCGCGAGGTCATGCCGACCCGGCCCCGGAGCTCCTCGTGCCGGATCGCGAGCGCTCGATCCGGTCGGCTCGCCGTCCGTCGCCCGGCCGCGCTGGGAATGGTAGCGATGCCGCGCCGCCGGCTGCGAGACGTGATGGGCCGGGACTGGATCCTCGGCTACCTGCTGTTGCTGCCGGCGATCGCCGTCCTGGTGGGCCTGATCGCCTATCCGTTCCTCTACGCCATCTACCTCAGCCTCCAGGACAAGCCGATCGGCGCGCCCGGCACTTTCGTCGGTTTCCAGAACTTCCTCATGCTGTGGGGCAGCCCCACCTTTTATCAGGTCGTTCGGAACACGCTGATCGTCATGGTCGTGGGGGTCGGCCTCAAGTTCCTCGCGGGCCTGATGCTGGCCCTCATCCTGAACGAGCGGATCAAGTACCGCGAGCTGTGGCGCGCGCTGCTGTTCTTCCCGTGGACCATTCCCATCGTCGTGTCGGGCTTCAGCTGGCGGTGGATCCTCGACGACATGAACGGCGTGCTCAACATGGTGCTCGGCCAGCTGGGGATCATCGAGACCTACGTCGTCTGGCTGGGCGATCCCAAGCTCGCCATCTGGATGATCGTGGCCGCCGTGGTGTGGGAAGGCACGCCCTTCTACACGATGAACTTCCTGGCCGGGCTGGCGGTGATTCCGGCCGAGCTGTACGAAGCGGCCAAGATCGACGGCGCCAACGCGATCCAGTGCTTCTTCCACATCACGCTTCCCGGCCTCAGCAACGTCATCATCATCACGACCTTGCTCTCCGCGATCTGGACCGCCACCGAGCTGCAGTGGGTGTACGTCCTGACGAAGGGCGGCCCGGGCCACGCCTCCGAGACGTTCCCCATGATGGCGTTTTCCCAGGCCATCGGCGCCAAGGCGCTGGGGATGGGCTCGGCGGTGGCGCTGAGCTTCTTCCCCCTGTTCCTGGTCCTGATCTTCTTTCTCACCCGCCGCATGCTGCAGACCGAGGAGTGAGGATGCCACGCAGAGCGAAGCGCAATCCCGTCAAGGCCTTCTTCATCTGGGTGCCGCTGGCGATCATGCTGTTCTGGTCGCTGGCCCCGATCTACTGGATCCTCGTCACCGCGTTCTCGACCAACGAGAAGCTCTACAGCCCGGTGCTGAGCCTCTTCCCCAATCCGATCACCCTCGCGCACTTCCGGGAGCTCTTCTGGGACTCGCCGTTCCTGCGGCAGCTTCGGAACAGCTTCTACGTCTCGACGATCACGACCGTCGTGTCGGCGGTCGTCGGCTGCACGGCCGCGTACGCGATCACCCGCCTCAAGTTCCGGGGGCGCCAGCTCATCGCGCGCTTTCTGATCTGGAGCTACCTGGTGCCCGCCTCGGTGCTGTTCATCCCCCTGTTCAGTCTCGTGCAGACCCTCGGCCTCGTCGGCAACACCCATTCGCTCCTGTTCGCATACCTTACCTTCACCGTTCCCTTCTGCACCTGGCTCCTCATCGGCTACTTCCGGACGCTGCCGGTCGAACTGGAGGAGGCGGCCATGGTGGACGGGTGCAGCCACGTGGGGGCGCTCTGGCGGATCACGCTGCCTCTCGCGGCACCCGCCCTGGTGGTCACCACGCTGTTCTCCTTCACGCTGTCGTGGAACGAGTTCCTCTACGCGATCGTGCTCGTGACCAATCCAGTCGACCAGACGGTGACGGCGGGGATCGCCACGTTCGTGGGCGAGGACGTCTACTTCTGGGGAAAGATGTTCGCCGGCGCCATCGTGATGTCGCTGCCGCCGGTGATCCTGTACCTCGTGGGCCAGCGCTGGGTCGTCGGTGGCCTGACCATGGGCGGCGTGAAGGCGTAGAGGGCGCGTGGGCCCCCCACCTCCCAGCCAGTCAGAGCTATAATCGGAGCGCCCGGGACGAGGCGAGCGGAAGGCACCGATCAGTCGAGTCGTCAACGCAGCGGAAGGAGGAGACTCCCATGTCGGAACCTCGAGAGAATGGGCTCGGTCGTCGGCAGTTCGTCAAGCTGGTGGTGGCCGGCGGGACGCTGGCGGCCGCACCCGCGGCGTCAGCGCAGACCGGAAAGGCCAAGCCCAAGCTGACCGTCTGGACCCAGTCGAGCTTCACCAAGCAGGCCGATGCGGCGTTGAAGGGCCTGTACGAGAGCTACGGGAAAGAGCACAACGTCGACGTCGACTTCCAGATCATGGCCTACAACACCCTGATCGAGAAGCTGCCGGCGGCCCTCGAGGCGGGCACGCCGCCAGACATCTCCTTCCTGTACGACGCGGACACGGCCTACTACCGGGGCAAGGGCAGCCTGCTGGACGTCACCGACGTGGTCGAGCCCCTCACGAAGCTCGGCGGGGGCATCTTCGATGCGGCGCTCATGACGGTCAAGCACAAGGGGAAGTACTGGTCGGTGCCCACGGTGATGAACCCCTGGCCCATCCACGCCCGCCAGGATCTTCTGGACGCGGCGGGCATCAAGCAGTTCCCGAAGACGTGGGTCGAGCTGGGCGCGGTGGCGAAGAAGCTCCAGAAGCCGCCTCAACTCGTCGGGTACGGCATGGCCGTCGGCCGGAGCGGCGGCGACTTCGAGGACAACTTCGTGCCGGTCCTGTGGGAGATGGGCGGCAAGATGGAGAACGACGACGGCAGCCTGGACTTCCAGGTCGGACCGGTGGCCAAGGTCCTCCAGCTGATGAAGAAGTGGTACAAGGACGACAAGATCATCCCCCAGGGCGCGATCAACTGGGATGACACCGGCAACAACAAGGCCTTCCAGTCGGAGCAGGCGGTCTTCATTCACAACCCCGCCAGTGTCATGTCCTGGCTCGTGCAGGAAAAGCCGGATCTGGCCAAGCGGACGAAGCTCTACCCGAGCCCTGGCAAGAGCGTGGTGGACGCGTGGTGCTTCGGCGCGTTCAAGCAGACCAAGTTCCCCGAGGAAGCCAAGGCGTGCCTCGCCTACACGATGCAGCCGAAGCGCTACGAGACGTTCATCAAGGCGCTGACGGGCCGCTGGCTGCCGGTCTACAAGGACATCGCGAAGGATCCGCTGTGGAACACCGGCATCTACGCCGAGTACAACAAGCTGGCCCAGACCGGCCAGCTCATCTCCTACTCCGGCCCCCCGCACGCCGGCTTCGGCGAGGCGACGAACACCTACGTGCTGCCGGACATGGCGGCGCGGGTCCTGGTCGAGAACTGGGAGCCCGCGAAGGCCGCCGACGAGGCGCGCAAGAAGCTGGTCGCCATCTGGGCGAAGTACAAGGAATAGAGGAGGCGTCGCCTCGGCCCGACGAGGCACCGGCGGGTCGAGGATCGGGAACGTGGTCGATCGCCGGGTCGGCAGCCGGAAGGCGCCGACCCGGCGGGCTGCGGCTACACGGCGTGCTTGCGCGCGACAAACGCGCCCCGGAGAACGCGACACGGGAGGATCGGCGCCGAACTCCGCGGTTACTGACCACGAGCACGGCGAGCGCGGCGCCGGCGCTCTCCGAGCGCGGTCGCGGCCGGGCTCGCGCTCAGGCCTCGCCGCGGCGCTTGTACTCCTCGTAGAGCTTCCAGGTCGCGTCGTTGAAGGGGTAGTAGCGCCCCGGGGATCCCGGGTGGCGCTCGAGCTCCTTCTTGATCACGCGCTCCACGGCCACCCGCTCGGCTGCGACCTTGATGACCTCGTCCACCAGCGGCGCCGGCACGACCACGACGCCGTCGTCGTCGCCGATGACGGCGTCGCCCGGGCGGACGGCGATCCCGCCACACGCGATCACCTCGTTCACGCCCCACGGCCAGTGCACGGCCGGCCCCTGCTTGGCCGTCGTCGAGTGGCAGTACACGGGAAAGCCGTAGGTCTGGAGGATCTCGCTGTCGCGCACGGAGCCGTCCGTGACGAGCCCGGCGACCTGGCGCTGGAACAGCCGGAAGAACTTGATGTCGCCGCCGATCGATTCCCACGGCCCGACCGACGACGCCACCAGCACCTCGTGGGGCCCGCACAGCTCGAAGGCGACGTACTCCGGCGACGCCTCGCCCTTGGGCTTGTCGGCCGCCACGTCCGGCCGGTGAGGCACGAAGCGGAGGGTGACCGCGCGACCGACCATCTTCCGGCCGGGGAACAGCGGCCGGGCGCCGTGGATCATCGCCGGCGGCCACTGCTTGACCCACAGGGCGTCGATCAGGGTCTGGGTCGGGAAGCGGCCGAGCTGCTCGAGCTTCTCGGCGGGAACCACGGGCGCCTCTGTCATCGGATGACCTCCGGGTGTTGGGAAAGGGATCAGCGCAGCGCGAGCGTCGCCAGAAGCCGCCGCCAGGCCCGGCCGCTGCCGATCAGGGCGCGGTAGGTTCGCCGGCCGGCCACGACCTCGGTCAGCGCCTCCCCGGCAAGCTGGCCGAGACGCGGCACGAGGCGGCGCGCGAGCGCCGGCCGGCGGTAGAGCACCCACGCCAGGCCTCGCGCGATGCGGAGATCGCGGAGGATGCTCCGGTGGAGCGACGCGACGTAGGCGCGGGCTGCAACCGGAGCGTCGAGGTGGGCGGCGAGCAGCGATTCGGCCGCGAGGCGGCCGCTCAGGATCGCGAGCGAAATCCCCTCGCCCGTGAGCGGATCCGCGAGACCGGCGGCGTCGCCGGCGAGGAGCACCCGTCCGCGGGCGGCGGCCCGGCGGGGTCGCACGGGGATGGGCGCCCCGCGGACCCGGCGCACGCTCGCCTCGCCGAGCCCGACGGCGTGGAGGTAGCGGGCGAGCTCATCCCGGAGCCGGCGCCGCGCAGCGCCTCGCGTGAAGACACCGACGCCCACCGAGAGATGATCCGCCTTGGGGAAGATCCAGCCGTAGCCGCCGGCCGGAGTGCCGAGATCGAACCGGGCGCGGTCGGCGAAGCGCGCGAGGACGCGGGGCGGCACCGCCACCTCGGCCTCGAGCGCGGGAACCGAGGCCAGCGGCTCGGCCCAGCCCGCCGCGCGGGCGGTCGGGCCCGTGGCGCCGTCGGCCGCGATCAGGAACCGGGCACGGAAGGGCCCCCGGCTCGTCTCGAGCTGGACGTGATCCGGCGCGAGCCCGACGCGCTCCAGGGTGCACGGGGCCTCGAGCACCGCGCCAGCGGCACGCGCGGCCTCGGCGAGCGCGAGGTCGAGCGGCGCGCGCATCGCCATGTGGACCAGCGGCGTCTCTCGCTCGACGGTGACGGCGACGCCCGCGTCCGCGAAGCGCGATTCGACCCGCCCGAGACGCCGCTCGACGGGAATCCCGACACCGGACGGCAACGATTCGAGCGCCCGCGCCACGACCCCGCCCCCGCACGTCTTGTCCCGGGGAAGCGGCGCCCGATCGAGGAGGGCCACCTCGATTCCCGCCCGGGCGAGGACGAGCGCCGCCGTGGCGCCCGCAGGCCCCGCGCCGACGATCACGATGTCCACCGCCGTCCCGCCGGGTAGCGCCCGGCGGGTCGAGGCCACCGGCGGGGAGGGCGTCAGCGGCCCTTCCACTCCGCGCGCCGCTTCTCGAGGAATGCCCGCACGCCCTCCTGGAAGTCCTCGCTCAGGTAGCAGGAGAGCAGGAGATCCTCGGCGTCCTTCACCGTGAACGCCGCGAGGATGCGGCGCGTCGCCTCCTTGGCCGCGGCGAGGGTGAGCGGCGCGAACGTCGCGATCTGCGCCGCCAGCTCGCGGACCCGCCGCTCGAGCGCGTCGGCCGGGTGCACCTCGTCGACGAGCCCGAGCGTCTTCGCCTCCGGGGCGTCGACGAGCCGGGCGGTCAGCATGAGCTCCCGCGCCCGGATGGGCCCGACGGTGGCGGCGAGCAGCGACATGCTCGACGGGGCCGGGCAGTTCCCGAGGGTGCGCGCCACCGGCGCCCCGAAGCGCGCGTGGACCGCGGCCAGCCGGAGGTCACACGCGAGGGACATGAACAGGCCGCCCCCTACCGCGTCCCCCTGCACCATCGCGATCGTCGGCTTGGCCGTTCCGTGAATCCGCCGGAGGACGCGACCGATGCGGGCCTCGTAGGCGAGGG
>JBGQGN010000084.1:0-10286 GCA_041497395.1 Methylomirabilia bacterium | reverse complement strand
CTTGTGCGAGCCGGGCCGGTAGTAGATCCCCGAGTGGATGACGCCGCTGTTGTGGCCGGTCTGGTGCGTGGCGACCCGCGCCTCCTTCTCGAGGATCACCAGGCGGAGGCCGGGGCGCTCCGCGAGGAGCGCGCGCGCCGTCGCGAGCCCCACGATGCCCCCTCCGACCACGGCCAGATCGAACCGGTCGCTCACGCGCACCGCCTCGATCCGAAGGTCTTCTGGCTCACGGGACCCTTCTGCACAAGGCCCCATAGATACGGCCGGGCCGCACGCGTGTCAAGCGCGCGGCGGCCCTTGACGGCCTTCGGCGCGCGGCCGTAGAGTAGCGCCGTTCGACGGGGCGTAATGCTTCCAGCGATTCTGGCCAGGTGTCCGCGGCTCCTGCCTGTGCGGTTCGCGGCGCGCTCCGAAAGGACGTGCGCGCCGCGCAGGGCGACTCATCCCGCCTCTAATTAGACCTCACACCATCGACGGAGGACATCGATGCCAACCAAGACCAAGACCAAGACCAAGACCAAGTACCGGGTCCAGGGCTCCCTTCTGGAGGCGTGCTCCTGCAGCGCACCGTGCCCGTGCTGGATCGGGGACGACCCGCACGGCGGTGTCTGCGACGCCTTCCTCGCGTACCGCATCGACAAGGGGACCATCGAGGGCGTGGACGTGAGCGGCATCGCCTTCGCGCTGGTCGCCCAGATCCCCGGCAACGTCCTGAAGGGCAACTGGAAGATCGTCTTCTACATGAGCAACAAGGCCAAGCCCGCCCAGAAGCAGGCGATCCTCAAGGCGTGGACCGGAAAGCTCGGTGGCCCGCTGGCCGACATCGCCAAGCTCGTGGGCGAGGTCAAGGGCGTCTACGACGTTCCGATCCAGTTCAAGCTCAACAAGGGCAAGGGGACCATCAAGATCGGTGACAAGGTGGAAGCGGCGATGATGCCGTACGTCGACGCCAAGGGCAACCCCACGACGCTCAGCAACACGATCTTCTCGACCATCCCGGGTTCGCCCGCGTACGTGGCCAAGGCGACCTACCACAAGGTTCACATCCCCGAGCACGGGATGGAGTGGTCCTTCGTGAACCGCAACGCCGTCGAGGGCGCGTTCCGCTTCGCCGCCTAGCCGCCAGCGTGGCTGCGACGTCCGCCCCTCCTGGTGCCGCGGACCGCCTGGAGCCGTGGGTCTACGGGAGCGTCCTGGCTGCTCTCATCGCGGCCGCCTGGGCGGGTCTCGGGCTCGCCGAGTCCGCCGGCGCGGGAGCCTGGCTCTCCCATGCGCCCCTGGGGGAGGCGGGCGCCCTCTCGTCGCCGCGGCTCCTGGGCTTCCTCGGCGCGTGGACCCTCATGTCCGTCGCGATGATGCTGCCCTCGACTTTTCCCCTCGTCCGCGTGTTCCTCACCATCACGGAGGGGTCGGCGGGCCTTCTCGCCCTCCTCTGCGCGGGCTACCTCGCGATGTGGGCGCTCTTCGGCGGAGCGGCGCTCCTCGCGGACGCGGGCCTCCATCGGCTTGTCGCAGGATCGACGTGGCTCGCGTCGCGGCCGGAGCGCTTGCCGGGAGCCCTTCTCCTCGGAGCGGGCCTCTTCCAGTTCTCTCCGCTCAAGTACTCATGCCTCCGACAGTGCCGCTCGCCGATCGGCTTTGTGATCCAGCACTGGCGTGGCGGCTCGCGAGCGCTCCGGGCGCTCAGGGTCGGGGCCCTCCACGGGGTGTACTGCGTGGGGTGCTGCTGGGCCCTGATGCTCGTCATGTTCGCTGTCGGCGGAGCCCATCTCGGCTGGATGCTGGCATTGGCTGTGATCATGTTCGTGGAGAAGGCGGTCGCCTGGGGCCGGGCGATGACGGCGGCCGTGGGCTTGGTGCTGGCGGGCTGGGGACTGGGACTCCTGCTCGGGATCCCTGGACTGCCCCTGCCGTTCTGATTCGCCCCGGTTCCCGGGGGCTTGCAGGCCCGATGGGGCGTCTCGTGTGTGACGATCTTCGTCGCCGGCCGCGGCATTTCGTCACACGTCAGATTGTCAGTCCCCGTGGACAGATCCGCCCCGTCCCTCCAGTCTCCGCTGAGGCAGTTCCGGTCAACGGGTGCCCGAATCTCCGTCCTCGCGCCCTATTTGCGGGTGCTTTCCGCGGGCACGAGACTTGCCTTATCCCCCCACGGTGCCCCGGACGATCCGGGAGCCCTCAATCTCTGCGTGGGAGAGCCTGTGAAGGGGAGACTTCGCAATTGGCTGTTCCGAGCCGTCTGGCCGTGGTCGCGCGTATCGCCTGCGGGCCACGAGGGGCCGGGTGATTCCCGGCGGCCCGAAGGTGGTCCCGCCGGGCGGAGACTCGACCTGTCGGCGCGTCTCGCGCTGGTGACGGCGCTCTCCGTCGCCGGGCTCTCGGCCATCGGCGGTCTCCTCCTCGTCCAGCAGACTGCGGCTCACCGTCGCGCGCTTCTCCTGATGTCCCAGGTAGAGGAGCGAATCGGCCAGGAGCACGTCATCAAGCGCCAGGCAATCCTTGATCCGCGCCGCGGCACGGAGCTCGCCGGCCGGCTGCGCGAGACGCGACAGCAGCTCACCCTCGACCTGGACACGCTCGAGCGTGACGAGAGACGCATCGGCGCGTTCGACCGGGTCCTGCGCCTGGATAGCGGCCCGCGGGCGTCGAGCCGGGTGCGCGCCGCCGTGCGGGTGCAACAGGTCGCCGTGGACGAGGCTTTCGCGCTGCTTCTCGCGGGGCGTCTCGATCAGGCTCGGGCCGTCGCGCCGCGGGCCGGGCTCGAAGAGGTGAGCCAGGCCACCGGGCTCGCCGCCGGCATGTACGCCGGCGTGCTGGAGCGGACCCACCGGGCTCTCGCGGCGGGCGTCGTGGTCCTCGCGGGCCTCGGCGGCGCGGCCGTGGGCTGGCTCGGCTTCCGTGTCGTCCGTCTCGGACGCGCCTACCGCCTGCTGGCGACCGAGGAGCAGGGGCTCCGCGCGAGCGAGGAGCGCTTCCGGGCCCTGGTGCAGCACGCGGCCGACGTCATCCTCGTTCTCGAGCCCGATGGCACGGTCCGACACGTGAGCCCCGCGGTCCAGACGGTCCTGGGCTACGAGCCGGACCGGCTGGTCGGAACCCGCGGCTGGGGGCTCGTTCACGAGGGGGACGCACAGAGCGCGCAGGTCTTCCACGCCGAGCTGCTCGAACAGCGCGGATCGCGGTCGGTCGAGCTTCGCTGGCAACACCGCGACGGCTCGTGGCGATGGCTCGAGGTGAAGGGGACGAACCTCCTCCACCAGGCCGGTGTCCGCGGGATCGTCCTGAATGCCCGGGACATCAGCCGCCACAAGTCCCTCGAGGCGCAGCTGGTGCAGCGGGCGCTTCACGACCAGCTGACGGGGCTGCCGAACCGGATGCTGTTCATGGATCGGCTCGAGCAGGCGATCGAGCGCTCCGCCCGCCGGGGAAAGTTCGCCGCGGTGCTCTTCCTCGACCTCGACCGGTTCAAGCTGGTCAACGACAACCTTGGGCACGACCACGGCGATCAGCTCTTGGTCCAAGTCGCCGACCGCCTCCGCGGCTGCCTCCGGCGCGTCGATACCATCGCGCGCATCGGCGGCGACGAGTTCACCGTGCTGCTCGAGGACGTCGGTGTGAGCGCGGACGCGGCCCTCGTCGCCGAGCGGATCATCGAGGCGTTCCGCGGGTCGTTCCGGATCGAGAGCCAGGAGATCTTCGTGGGCGCCAGCATCGGGATCGCCCTCGGCGGGCGCGACCAGGGCACCACCGCCCAAGGACTCCTGCGCAATGCCGACATCGCCATGTACCGGGCGAAGGCCAACGGCCGCGCGTGCTTCGAGGTGTTCAAGGCGAGCATGCGCGAGACGGTGAAGGGCCGGCTCAAGATGGAGACCGAGCTGCGCCGCGCGCTCGACCGGGGCGAGCTCCGGCTCCACTACCAGCCCCAGGTGGACCTCCGCTCCGCCCGTATCGTAGGCCTGGAGGCGCTGGTGCGCTGGGAGCATCCGGAGCGCGGTCTGGTGCCGCCGGGGTCCTTCATCCCGATGGCCGAGGAGACGGGGCTCATCCTCCCGATCGGGCGCTGGGTGCTCGAGACCGCCTGCCGGCAGGCCGCCATCTGGCGGGCCGACACCGAGATCGGCCTCGACCTCGTCATGGCCGTCAACCTCTCGCCGCGTGAGTTCCGCCACCCGCAGCTCGTCCAGGAGGTGGGGCAGGTGCTCGCCGAGTCGGGGCTCGACGCCTCGGGACTCGAGGTCGAGATCACCGAGGGCACCGCGATGGGCGACGCCGACGCCACGGTCAAGACGCTCGAGCACCTGAAGGCCATCGGCATCCGGCTGGCCATCGACGACTTCGGGACGGGCTACTCGAGCCTGGGCTACCTCAAGCGGTTCCCCATCGACGTGCTCAAGGTGGACCGCTCCTTCGTGGCCGGCCTGCCCGCGAACCGCGGAGACGCCGCCATCGTGCGCGCCGTCGTCGGCCTCACGCGCGCGCTCGGGCTCAAGGCCGTGGCCGAGGGTGTCGAGACGACGGAGCAGCTCAACGAGCTGCGGGGCCTTGGCTGTGACCAGGGGCAGGGATACCTCTTCGGCCGGCCGACCGCGCCCGAGGTGGCCGACGTGATGCTCCGGCGGTCCTCGGTGGTGGAGGCCATTCCGGCCTGATCTCCGCGTCCCGCTTGGGGCCCTGAGCCCGGGCCGCCGCGCGGCGGTCCTCTTCGCGCGGCCGCCGTTCCTGACACGATCCCTTCCTGCGAGGCTCGTTCCGCTCCGTCCCAGGCTGGCGCCGAGGCTTCTGCGCGCATATCGTGGGAGGCAGCTGGCCGGGGGCCGGCGGGGAGGCGAGGCATGGATCTCAGCTACTCGTCCGAGGATCTCGCGTTCCGCGAAGCGACCCGGCGCTGGCTCGAGGCGAACGTCCCGCAGGAGGAGCCCGCCACGCTCGAGGCGAGGCGCGCCTGGCACCGCCAGCTCTACGACGCGGGCTACGTAGGCATGGGATGGCCCGTTCCGTACGGGGGGCGCGGCGCGACCCCCCTCCAGCAGGCCATCGTGGCGGACGAGATGGCGCGCGCCGGCGCGCCGGCGCCGATCAACCCACTCGGCATCGCGATCGTGGGGCCGACCATCATCGTGCACGGCACCGAGGCCCAGAAGCGGCGGTACCTCAGGAAGATCCTGACGGCGGAGGAGCTCTGGTGCCAGCTCTACTCGGAGCCGAACGCGGGCTCCGACCTGGCGAGCCTCCGCACGCGGGCCGAGGATTGCGGCGATCACTTCGTGGTGAACGGGCAGAAGATCTGGACGAGCGGCGGCCTCGTCGCCGACTGGGGGCTGCTCCTCGCGCGGACGGACACCGCCGTCCCGAAGCACAAGGGCATCTCGTGCTTCCTGATCGCGATGCGTCAGCCCGGGGTCGAGGTGCGACCGCTGCGCCAGATCACCGGGAGCGCGCACTTCTCCGAGGTCTTCATGAGCGACGCCCGCGTCGAGAAGACGGACCTCGTCGGGCGGCTCGGGCAAGGCTGGGAGATCGCGCAGACCACGCTCTCCTACGAGCGTGGCGGCAGCTCGCTCGCGCGCGTGACCCGCTACGCCGCCGCCTTCCGCCAGCTGCTCCGGGCGGTGCGGACGCTCCAGCGGGGCGGGCGGCCGCTCATCGAGGACCCCGGGGTGCGCGCCAAGCTCGGTCGGATCTACGTGGACCTCGAGGTCCAGCGCTACGCGGCGTTGCGGATCCTCTCGGCGCTCGAGAAGGGTGAGTCCCCGGGCCCTGCCGCGTCGATCACGAAGCTCTCCTACAGCGAGTTCGAGAAGCGCTACCACGAGTGGGTCCAGGAGATCCTGGGGCCCTGGGGTCAGGCGATGAGCGGCGTGGCCGACGGCTTCACGGAGGTCGACACCTCCTCGGGGGAGCCGGGCACCTGGGCGACGGCATTCCTCTGGTCCCGGGCGGGGACGATCTACGCGGGCTCCTCGGAGATCCAGAAGAACATCATCGGCGAGCGGGTGCTCGGGCTGCCGAAGGAGGCTCGCGCCGACCGGGTGCGATCCTAGGAGCGCAGCGTGGACTTCGCCCTCAGCCCGGAGCAGCAGCTCCTGCGCGGCACCGCCCGCGCGTTCCTCGACGAGCACGTGACGGCGGCCGTCGTCCGCGCGCTGTGGGACGATCCGCGCGGCGAGCGCGACGATCTCTGGAAGGAGCTGGCGCGGCTCGGCTGGCTCGGTCTCGCGCTGCCGGAGGCCCACGGCGGGAGCGCTCTCGGCATGGTCGAGACCGCCATCGTCCTCGAGGAGCTCGGGCGCGTCGCGTTCCCGGGGCCGTACCTCGAGACCGTCGTGGCGGCCCAGGGCATCCAGGCGGCCGGTACCCCGGCCCAGCAGGCACGCTGGCTTCCGGCCATCGCCGGCGGGGCCGCGAGAGCCACCGTCGCGCTCCTCGACGCCGAGCTGGACTGGCGCCCGGAGGCGACGGCGACACGAGCCGTGCCCGCCCCGGACGGGGTGCGGCTCACCGGCGTGAAGCAGTGGGTCCCGTGGGCCCACGTCGCCGACCTGCTCCTCGTGCCGGCGCGGGGCCCCGAGGGGCTCTCGCTGTTCCTGGTGGAGGCCGGGGCCGACGGTCTCGACGTCTCACCGGTGCCGGCCATGGACCCGGGGATGCGGTGGTCCACCGTCCGGCTCGAGGGAGTGCGGGTGGGTCACGGCGCGCGGCTTGGCGAAGCCGGCGGCGCGGCCGGTGTCCTCGACGGCCTGCTCCGCCGCGGCGCCGCGGGCGCGGCCGCCATGATGCTCGGCGCGGCCCGGCGGTGCCTCGACATGTCGGTCGACTACGCGAAGGTCCGGGAGCAGTTCGGCCAGCCGATCGGCTCCTTCCAGGCCATCCGCCACCGGTGCGCCGAGATGCTCCTCGAGGTGGAGAATGCCCACGCGGCGACCTACTACGCGGCCTGGGCGCTGGATGCGGACGCCGAGGGCGGCGCGATGGCCGCGTCGGTGGCGAAGGCCTACGTGAGCGAGGCCGCGCGGAAGGTGTGCGGCGAGGCGATCCAGGTTCACGGCGGGATCGGGTTCACCTGGGAGTACGACCTTCACCTCTACTTCAAGCGGGCGAAGACCCTCGAGGCGACCTGGGGCGACGCCGACTACCACCGCGAGCTCGTCATCCGCCGGCTGGCGGGCTGACGAGTCCGGCGGGCGGTCGGGGTCCCGCCTCCCTCAGCGCTTGGTGGCGGAGGCGAGGATGGCCGGCATCGGGAGCTCGATTCCGCCCCCTCGCTGGTAGGCGCGGACCGCCTCCCGCATCTCGGCGCGGATCGCGTCCAGCGCCTCAGGGGTCTGCGCGCGCAGGAGTCCGGCCGTCCGGACCGTCCCGTCCCGCATGACGGCGAAGAGGGCATCGAGAGACCCGAGCCGCCAGACCTGCGGCACCACCGTCACCTCCGGCGTCCGGAAACCCAGCCCGAGCAGCACGCGTCGGGACTCCTCCGGGTCGCTGAAGCGGAAGAAGGGAGGTCCGGGCGGGAGCGGCACGTCGAGGCGACCGTGGCGCTCTATGGCGCGAAGGACGATGCCGAACGCGACCGCCTCCTCCGGCCTGGCCCAGATCGTGAAGCCGACTCGGCCGCCCGGGCGGAGGACGCGGTGCGCCTCGGCCAGCGCCTGGTCCGGGCGCCCGAGGTGCAAGAGCCCGAAGCTCATGACGACCGCGTCGAAGCTCGCGTCGGGGAACGAGAGCGCCTCGGCGTTGCCCGCCTGGAAGTCGATCGCGGGGTGGTGCCGGCGAGCCTCGGCCAGCATCGCCGCCGAGAAATCAATTCCCACGACCGCGGCGCCGCGCTGGGCGGCCGCGGCCGCGACGTAGCCCGGCCCCGTCGCGACGTCGAGCACGCGGACGCCCGGGCCCACGCGCGCGGCGTCCAGGAGCGGCCCGATCGCCTGGGTCGTCAGCGTGCCGAAGGCGTCCTGGTACGCCCGGGGGATGCTCTCCCATCCGGTCCGCTCGAAGGCGTGAAACGCCGAGGGGTCAGCGGTCTCGGACGCCATTGCCAGGCTCTGGGCTCGGCACGATCTCGAAGGACGTGCGAAAGTCGATGTCCGGCCGGAGGCTGTGCCAGACCGAGCAGTAGCGCTCGCGCGAGAGCTCGATCGCCCGCTCGACGCGGTCGGCGGGCACGGCGCCCCGCACCACGAAGTGGAGCGCCACTCGCGTGACGTAGCGGGGCGGCTCCGGCCGGCGCTCGCTCTCGAGGCGAGCCTGCACCCCTTCCGGCGCGAACCGCCCCTTCTGGAGGATGTCCACGACGTCGACCGCCATGCACCCGGCGAGGCTCACGGCGAGCGCCTGGGTCGGCGAGACGCCAGCCTGGCGCTCGCTGTCCACGACCAGCGTGTGGTCGCCGGCGCGCGCCTCGAAGCGGAGGCCGCCCTGCCAGGTGAGCTCGACGATCTCTCCGAATCGCTGGCCACTCATACGGACCCCACGGGAGGCGATGGTATCATCACCGCGCACATGAGGAGCCTGGCCCGGGCCTACACCATCGACGACCTGCGTCGCGTCGCCCGGCGGCGGCTTCCCCGCGCGGTGTTCGACTTCATCGAGGGCGGCGCCGGCGACGAGCGGACGGTGGCCCGGAATCGCGCGGCGTTCGAGCGGCTCCTCCTCCAGCCGCGCGTCCTCGTGGACGTCTCGAAACGCGAGCAGGCGACCGTCGTCCTCGGCGAGCGCGTGGCGACCCCGGTCCTCGTGTCCCCGACCGGCATGGCCGGGCTCTGCTGGCCCAAGGGTGAGGTGGCGGCCGCCCGCGCGGCGCATGAGGCCGGGACCATCTACACGCTCAGCACGCACTCGAGCTGCTCGATCGAGGAGGTGGCGGCGGCGGCGCCGGGGCCGCTGTGGTTCCAGCTGTACGTGTGGCAGAACCGGGACCTGACGCGGGCGTTCGTCGAGCGGGCCCGGGCGGCGGGGTACCGCGCCCTTCTCCTCACGGTCGACGTGCCGGTCATCAGCCGCCGCGAGCGGGACCTCCGCAACGGCTTTACCGTCCCGCCCCGCCTGACGGTGCGGAACGTCGTCGACACCATCCGGCGAGTGGGATGGGTGCGCCGGGTGCTCCTCGGGCCCCGGCTCACGCTGGCCAACCTGGTCGGCATGCCGGGCGCGCCGCGGACGGACATCGTGACGCTGGCCGGCGTGGCCCACCGGCAGGTCGACCCGTCGATCGCCTGGGCCGACCTCGCGTGGTTCCGCTCGCTCTGGTCCGGCCCGCTCCTTCTGAAGGGCGTCCTCACCGCGGCGGATGCGCGGCGCGCGGCCGAGCACGGCGTCGACGGGCTCGTCGTCTCGAACCACGGCGGGCGACAGCTCGACGGCGGTCCCGCGACGGTGGAAGCCCTGCCGGAGATCGTGGACGCCGTCGGCGGCCGGATGGAGGTCTTGCTGGACGGCGGTGTCCGGCGCGGGGCGGACGTGGTACGCGCTCTCGCGCTGGGGGCGCGGGCCGTGATGGTGGGCCGCCCGTACCTGTACGGCCTGGCGGTCGGGGGATCGGCCGGTGTCCGGCGGGCGCTGGAGATCCTCGCGAACGAGGTCGACCATGCGCTCGCGCTCACCGGCGTGCCGCGCGTCGGGGACCTCGATCGGACCGTCGTCCGCCGCGCCGACGTGTCCTGAGCCTGCCTGTCATTGGCGTGTGTCGACGAAGCGCCGTGGGTCCTGGCGCCGGCTCGCCCCAGACGCGTCGCGGCTCCTTCCTCGGTTCGCGCCGTGTCTGGCGCCGTTCTGTTGAGGCAGGAGCGCGACGAGGGTCCGATTGCCCATCTCGGCGGCCGCGTCTCGTGCCGGCGGTGCGCCATGTAATTTGTGTTGAAGCCGATTGTCGACTCGTCGTCGCCGAGCTCTGCCGGGAGCGTCTCCTCCGCCTCGCCGCGCTCCCGGGCCTGCGCGGAGAGCCGGAACTGGCCCGCGCTTGCCATCAGCCGCATTGGACGCGTCCGATCGTCGGCGCCGATTTCGTCAGCTCGAGCGGCAGCGGCACTGAGAAGAGGTCGGAGTGCAGGTAGACATCCGGGTCCCTGTCGGGCGCCCCGTTCCGGAGGTTGCGGACGTCATCGCGCAGTGCGAGGACGCCGGCTTCGACGGGGTGGGCGTCCACGATCATCCCCACAGCGGGCGTGACGCCTACCTGGTCCTCGCGCTGGCCGCCGAGCGAACGCGGCGGATCCGGCTCTACCCGGCGACCTCGAGTCCGATCGTTCGTCATCCGGTCCTGCTGGCCTCGCTGGCGCACAGTCTCGACG
>JBGQGN010000083.1:0-10306 GCA_041497395.1 Methylomirabilia bacterium | reverse complement strand
CTTCAGCGCCTGGACGAGATTCCAGATCGCGTGCTGCTGCCGCGCCTGGCGAAGCACGCTACTTCGTCGCCTGGGCAAGGTCAAGCTCTCTCCAGCGGGCGGTGGCCTCGTCATTTCCCATCGCGTCCCGGTCAACGGCCCGCGGGCCCCTTGACAGGGTTGCCACCACACCGAGAGAATCGCGCCGTCACAGGGACCGTTGGTCGCGTCGCCGAAGGGGCGCCGGTTGCCCTGCCGGTCGGCGTCGACCCACCACATCCGATTCGACCGGAGGGATGCCATGAGCCGACTGGATCGCCGGACCTTCCTCAAGGGCGCGGGGATGCTCGGCGCCTCGACGGCGCTCGCCGGAGCGGGAGCCCGGCCCGCGCGCGCCGACAAGCCCATCAACTTCAGCGGGTGGGTCTTCAAGCCCGACACGGTCAAGGACTACGTCGACTTCTTCAACCAGAAGTACGGCGGCCAGGTGAAGTACGAGGCCATCCCCTGGGCCCAGTACCACCCGACGATGGAGACCCGCACCTTCGCCGGCGAGGTGGTGGACGTGATGTACTGCGCCCACAACTTCCGCGAGCGCTGGCACGAGAACGGGCTCCTGCGGAAGGTCGACGACCTCCCGGGCATGGACGAGCTCAAGAAGAAGATGACGCCGGCGAATCTCGAGAGCCTCAAGAACAAGGACGGCTCCCTCTCGTCGGTCCCGTACTTCACGAGCCTGTTCATCCTCATCTATAACGAGCCCATGCTGCAGCAAGCTGGCATCAAGGCGCCCGCGAAGACCTGGGACGAGCTCATGGACCACTGCATGAAGCTCAAGCGGGACAAGGCCAGCGAGACCCCGTACCTGCCGAACTGGAACAACAGCCCGTCGGGGACGATGCCCCAGTTCATGAGCGACTGCTTCTCCGAGGGGGCGGGCGTCTTCGACGCGAAGAACCAGGTCATCGTGGACCAGGAGCCCGGCGCCGCCCGCGCCATGGAGCGGTGGCAGAAGGCGTGGAAGGCCGAGCTGGTCAACCCCGAGGTCCTCACGAAGACCTCGTCGACCGACACGCACCGCCTGTTCTGGACCGGGCGCTACGCCTACACCACGACCCACTCCTATTACCTCAAGTCCAGCGCCGGCGAGCCCGAGAACTCCAAGCTCGCTCCCAAGAAGGCGAAGATGGCCATGTACCCGGGCACCGGCCAGAGCTACATGTGGACGGACGGGTACACGGTCAACGCCAAGTCGAAGAACCTGGAGGACGCCTGGAAGCTGGCCCGGTTCCTCGGCGGGAACCTGAACGGCGACTGGTACGTCCAGCGGCAGTGGTGCCTGCTCGCCGGGCTCGACAACCCGTACCCCGAGATGTACGACCTTCCCGAGATCGTCAAGTCCTACGACAACTGGATCGACCTCAAGCTCCTGAAGACCCAGTACACGAAGGGCAAGGTCATCGCGGCCTACAAGGAGCCGTGGTACGGCGAGTACGACACGAAGGCCATCCCGATCGTGCAGAACATCATCCGCGGCACCCTGACGGTGCCGCAGGGTCTCAAGGACCTGGCGAAGCTCCAGAAGTCGCTCGCCTAGGGCACACGCGGGGTAGGAGCTCGGGATGGGCGCCGAGCCCACAGGGGCGCCCGAAGCCCTCAGCGTCGAGAGGGCCGGCCGGAGGCGGACGCGCACCGCCCTCCGGCCGGTCGTCCTCTCGGAAGCGGCGTTCGCCTGGCTTCTCGTCGTCCCGGCCGTGCTCGGCATCCTCCTCGTCGTCGTCTTCCCGCTCGTCTACTCGCTCTGGATGAGCTTCACCGAGGTGAACCTGCTCCGCGCGACGGGGCCCGCGATCGAGCTGTTCGGCGTGCGGCTCCCGCTGTTCCGGTACGTGGGCCTCGAGAACTACGCGCGGACGTTCGCCGACCCCGTCTACTGGAGCTCGCTCTGGCGCACCCTCTACTTCGTGGCGGCCTTCGTCCTCGAGGCCACGCTGGTCGGTCTCGGGATGGCCCTCGTGCTCCACGAGCGCTTCGCTGGCCGGCCGCTGATGCGGAGCCTCCTGCTCGTCCCGTGGTCCCTCTCGCGCGTCGTCGTGGGGCTCCTCTGGATCGGACTCCTGGACTTCGAGTTCGGCGCGCTCAACGGCGTCCTCCACCGGGTGGGTCTGATCGACGGGTACATCGCCTTCTTCAAGGACGGCTTCCGGGCGCTCAACGTGCTCGTCTCGGTCTACATGTGGAACCAGGCGCCGTTCGCCACGCTCCTGTTCCTGGCGGGCATGCAGTCGATTCCCGAGGAGCTCTACCTGGCGGCCGCCGTGGACGGCGCGGGCTACTGGCGGCGGCTCCGCCACATCACGCTGCCGGCGCTGAGACCGATCCTGTTCCTGATCCTGGTGCTCAGCACGGTGAACGGCTTCCTCATGCTCGACCTGATCTACGTCCTCACGATGGGCGGCCCCGGCCAGGACACCACGACCATCTCCTGGCTCGGGTTCCAGACGGCCTTCAGCTTCTTCAAGTTCGGTCCGGGCACCGCGATCCTCTACACGCTGACGGCGCTGTGCCTGCTGCTGACGTTCGTGTACCACTGGGTAGTGCTCCGCCGGTTCGAGGCCGAGGCCTGATGGGCGGATCGATCGTCGGCGAGCGCGGACTGGCGCGCCGCGTCCTGGTCTACGGCCTGGTGGGCGCGGTGACGCTCTGGCTCGTCGGCCCGTTCGTCTGGCTGTTCGTCACCAGCGTGTCGTACCAGAAGCACCTGCTCGTCCGGCCGTTCTCTCCCGTCCCGCCCGAGATCACCTTCGACAACTACCGGATGATCTTCGGGCTGGTGCGCTTTCACGCCGAGGGGCAGGCGGCGAAGATCCTGCCCTCCATGCTGAACACCCTGATCGTGGCCGTCGTCGTGACGGTGCTGAACCTCGTGGTGGGCACGACGGCCGGGTATGCCTACGCCCGCTTCCGGTTCCCGTTCAAGGGCGTGTCGCTCTACGCCTTGCTCTTCACCCGCATGCTGCCCACGATCGTCCTCATCCCGGCGTTCTTCCTCATGTTCCGGACGCTGGGACTCCAGAATTCGCTGACCGGCCTCACGATCGCGTACTGCGCCTTCACCCTCCCCTTCACGATCTGGATCATGAAGGCGTACTTCGAGACGATCCCCGCCGAGCTCGACCGGAGCGCCCTGGTGGACGGCTGTAACCGCCTCCAGGCCTACTACCGCGTCATCCTGCCGGTCTCGGGGCCCGGGCTGGTGGCGGGCGGCGCCTTCACCTTCATGCTCTGCTGGAACGAGTTCCTCGTGGCCCAGGTGCTGAACACGAAGCCCGGCACCACGACCTTGCCCCCGGTGATCGCCGCCATGAACGCCCAGATCAACATCGACTACTCGGTCATCGCCGCCTCCGGGTTCCTCGGGGCGCTGCCGGCGGTGATCCTCGTCCTCGTCTTCCAGCGGTACCTGGTCCAGGGCCTGACGGCGGGGTCGGTCAAGGGTTAGTGACGACCACCATCTACGCCTGCGCCTTCGACGGCGACCCGGCCAAGAAGGCCACGGGCTGGGTGGCGATCTCGGGACACCTGCTCGACCTGCCGTAGGCGATCGCGAGCCCGACTTCCGCCGGTGCCGCGCCGGCGAGCCGCGTTGCTGAGTGCCTTCCTCCGGTGATAGATTTCGTGTGTCGTGCGCGTTGCCTCGGGAAGACACGGGCGCGATTGATCACGCCGGCTCCGGGATCGCGTGCTCGTGCAGCGTCGGCGACCGGCGATGCGGGAACCCGAAGTGCAGGAGAGAGGAACGACATCATGCGCGAGGTGAAGTGGCCGTACGGGTGGGGCAGAGTCGGGTATTCGTGGGAGGATCGCCAGCCCTGGCTCCACCTGCCCTTTCCGGTGAGCGAGTACGAGGGGCGGATCGAGAAGGTCCGCCGGCTGATGCGCGAGCGCGGTCTCGACGGCCTCGTCGTCCACGGCAACCGTGCCGAGCGGGCCCCCGTCCGGTACCTGTCGAACTTCGAGGACTACTACGGCGGCGACACCCTGATCGTGATCCCGCTCGCGGGCCCGGTGGGTCTCACGACCAACGCCGTGATGCACGGAGAGCCCATGCACTCCGGTATCCAGGACACGTGGATCCATGACGTCCGCTGCACCCCGCACCCCCGCACCGTCGACTACCAGACGACGACGATCTACGATCACCTGGAGGATTTCCTCACCGAGCGCGGGCTCGCGCAGGGCACGATCGGCATCTCCGGCGAGTACGCCTACCACGCGCGGGAGTTCCTCAAGAAGCGCTTCCCCGGCCTCACCCAGGTGGAGGCCGCGCCCATCATCGGTGAGGCGATGATGCGGAAGAGCGACGCGGAGGTCACGCTCATGAAGGAGGTCGCGCTCATGAGCGACGCCGGCATCGTCGCCCTGATGAAGGCGGCCAAGCCCGGCGTGAGCGAGCACGACCTGGCCGCCGAGGCGAACTACGCCCTGTTCAAGGCGGGGGCGGAGGATACGGCCTTCCCCATCGCCGCCTGCGGCGGCCCGCGGAGCGGGTTCAAGCACGTGATCCCGGGCGCGCGGCGGCTCCAGGCCGGCGAGATCGCGTTCACGGATCTGGGCGCGCGGCTCAAGGGCTACTGCAGCGACACGGCGCGCGGGAAGGTTGTGGGCGACGCGCCGACGCCCGAGCAGCGGCGGTTCCTGAACGCGCAGATCGCCATCGTCCACGCGACGATCGCCATGATCAAGCCGGGCGTGCGCATCGGCGACGTGGCGGCCCGGGCGGCCGAGATGGCCAAGGAATTCGGATACGAGGAGTGGTTCTACTTCCGCGGCCACGGGATCGGCGCCACGACGCACATCCCGCCGAGCTTCGTTCCGGGGAGCAATGCGATCCTCGAGCGGAACATGACGTTCGCGTACGAGCCGATGTTCGTCCGCAAGGACTTCGGCACCGCCTGCGTGGAGGATCTCTACGTCGTGACGGCCGACGGCTGCGAGCGACTCTCCGAAGCGCCCGAGAAGTGGTGGGAGTAGGGGCGGCCGAACCGGCGGGACCGGCTCTGGCGAATCTGGCGGATCTGGACGACAAACCCAGGCGCGCGGCGGCGATCGGACCGTGATCCGGTTCGCCGCGCGCCGCCTCGGCTTCATGCTGGTGATCCTCGTCATCAGCAGCGTGATCGTCTTCGTGGTGGGGCGGCTTGCGCCGGGCGATCCGGTGCAGCTCCTGATGGGCGACCTGCGCGACCCCGTGGTCGAGGCGCGGGTGCGGCACGACCTGGGCCTGGATCGCCCCCTCTGGGCGCAGTACCTCCGATTCGCCGGGCACGCGCTCGGAGGCGATCTCGGCCAGTCCTACGCGAACCCCGGCCGGTCGGTGAACCGGATGGTCGCCGAGGCGCTCCCCGCCACGGCGCGGCTCGCCGCCGTGACGGTGGCGCTCGCGATTCTCCTCGGCGTGCCGCTGGGCGTCATCTCGGCGGCCGGGCGGGCGTCCGCGACGGACCTCCTGGCGCGCCTGGTCGCGCTCGGAGGCATGTCGCTGCCGAGCTTCGTGGCCGCGGTGCTCCTGATCCGGTGGCTCGCCCTCGGCTGGCACATCGTGCCGGTGTCCGGCTGGGGCGAGCCCCGCCACTACGTTCTCCCGGTCCTCGTGCTGCTGGTCCAGCCGCTCGCGTACATCACGCGCGTCACGCGGGCGGGCGTGCTCCGCGTCCTGCCGGAGGACTACGTGCGCACGGCGCACAGCAAGGGCCTGTCGCCGTGGCGGATCCTGTCGCGGCACGTGCTGCCCAACGCCGCGATCTCGATCATCACGATCGCCGGGCTGGCCTTCAGCTACGCACTCACCGGCGCCTTCGTCGTGGAGACGATCTTCCGCATCCCCGGGCTCGGGCAGGCGGCGATCGGTGCGCTCTTTCTGCGGGATTACCCGATGGTCCAGGCGGTGTCGCTTCTCTACGCGGCGATCTTCATCGGGACCAACTTCCTGGTCGATCTCGGCTACGCCTTCATCGATCCCCGGATCCGCTACCGGTGACGGGCGGGGCGGCGCCGCTGGCCGATCCCGCGCTCGTCCCGGTGATGCGGCGGGCCGAGCGGCCCGGGCGGCTGCTGCGCGCGCTTCGCCGAGACCGGACGACGGTGTGGGCCGGGCTGATCCTGGCGCTGGTCGTCGCCGGGAGTCTGCTCCTGCCGGCGATCCTCCCGTACCGCTACGACCAGCAGAGCTTGGACCACACGTTCGAAGGACCGACGGCCCGGCACTGGCTCGGCACCGACCAGTACGGCCGCGATCTCCTGACGCGTCTCGCGCACGGCGGCCGCATCTCGCTCGTCGTGGGGGTGGTCACGGTCCTGGCCGAAATCCTCCTGGGCGGGTTCCTGGGCGGGGTGGCGGGCTACGCCGGCGGGATGCTGGACGAGTGGCTGATGCGCCTGACGGACATGATGCTCGCCTTCCCGGCGCTCCTGCTGGCGCTGCTCCTCGCCGCCATGCTGGGGCCGGGGGCGACGACGGTCGTCGCGGCCCTGGCGCTCGCCGGCTGGCCCGCCATGGCCCGCACCGTGCGCGGCGAGATCCTGAGCCTGAAGGAGCGGGAGTTCGTCGTCGCGGCCCGGGCGCAGGGGGCGAGCGCTGGCCGCGTTCTCCTGCGGCACCTCCTGCTCAACACCGTGCACCTGATCGTCGTCCGCGCGACGCTCGACATCGGGCCGATCATCCTGACCGAAGCGACGCTCAGCTTCCTCGGCCTCGGGGTGCAGCGGCCGACGCCGTCGTGGGGCGTCCTGATCGCCGATTCGTTCCAGTACCTCCAGAGCGCGCCCGCCCTGGCCGTCATCCCCTGCGTCACCCTGTCGGTCACCATCCTGGCCCTCAACTTCGTCGGCGAGGGAGCGGCCGAGGCGATGGACCCCAGCGTGCGCGGGGTACCTTGACGCCATCGGGCGCCTGACCGATTCTGACTCGGATGTCGGCCCCGGTCGGTGATCGGGACCCGACGGACTGACATGACTGCTGCGCAACGTACTGAGCGGAGGATCACGATGCCACGTCACGGACTTGGACTTCTCGCTGTGCTGGCGGCCGCGGTCGTTCTCTTCGTCGCGGTCGCGCCGGCCGGCGCTCAGGCTCCCACCGCGTTCCGCTCGGCCCTGCTGGGGGAGCCGCCGCACATCGATCCGCAGCGCATGGCGGACTTCGGCTCCTTCACGGTCACGACCCAGATCTACTCGACGCTCACGATCCTCAACGACAAGCTCCAGATCGTCCCGTACGCGGCCGAGAAGTGGACGGTCTCCCCTGACGGGCTCGCGTGGACCTTCAAGCTGCGCGACAACCTCGTGTTCCACAACGGCCGCAATGCGGACGCCAGCGACGTCAAGTACTCGCTGACGCGGCTCGCCTCGCCGGATTCGCGCTCGCCGAGCTCCTTCCTGCTTCTGTCGGACGTCGTCGGCTTCGAGGCGGTGAACAAGCACCAGGAGAAGGACCTGGCCGGCGTCCGCGTGATCGACCCCTTGACCGTCGAGATCCGCCTCCAGTCTCCGCCGAAGGGCGACCTGGCGACGCGCCTCTCGCACATCTCGACGGCCATCATCGCGCGCGAGGCGGTGGAGGCGGGCGGGGCGAACTGGGCCGAGGCCCAGCCGATCGGGACGGGGCCCTGGAAGCTCAAGGAGTGGGCCCACCGCTCGAAGGTCGTGTACGACGCCTTCCCCCAGTTCTTCGAGGGGAAGCCGAGGGTCGACCGGCTGGAGATGCCGATCGTCCAGGAGCCGGCGACGCAGCTGGCGATGTACCAGAACGGCGAGCTGGACGTGGTCCTGGTTCCGCTGGGAGACTACCCGCGGCTCAAGGCCGACCCCCGGTGGGGCAAGGAGATGAAGGTGTGGGACCGCACGCAGGTGCAGTTCCTCGCCCTCAACCCGCGGGTCTACGCTCCGTTCAAGGATGTCCGCGTCCGCCAGGCGTTCGCCCACTCGATCGACAGGCAGAAGGTGATCAGCCAGGTGTTCCACGGCCTCTACATCCCGGCGGCCGGGATGCTCCCGCCCGGCATTCCCGGGTATGACGCTCAGCTGAAGGGCCTCCCGTACGATCCCGCCCGCGCCAAGCAGCTGCTGGCTGACGCGGGCTTCCCGGACGGCAAGGGGCTCCCGCCCCTGACCATGACGGTCAACCCGGTGACGGCCGACTACCGGATGATGGCCGAACCCGTCGCCGCGATGCTGAAGGACACGCTCGGGGTGAGCATCGAGGTGCAGATGCAGGAGTTCGCGAGCTACACCGCGGCGATGAACCGCCGCGACGTGCTGCCGTCGTTCATGACGGGGTGGAGCGCGAGCACGCTCGACGCGGGGTACTTCCACGAGCTGTGGCTCTACAGCAAGTCGCCGCTGAACCGCGTGAACTACGAGAGCGCGGCGTTCGACCGCCTGATCGAGCAGGCCAACGGGGCGCCCGACCGGGCCCGGCGCATCGGGTTCATCAAGCAGGCGGACGAGCTCATCACGAAGGACGTGCCGCTCATCCCGATCATGTACACGCGGTTCGTGTACCTGATCAGTCCGCGGGTGAAGGGCCTCGAGTCGGTGCCGCTGAGTCTCGGCTTCGGCCCGTTCCGGGCCGTCGAGATCGCGCGCTAGGGCGAAGAGGGGAGAGGAGACGGCGATGGCGATCTGGGACGATGTCATCCCCCGCGCCGAGCAGCAGATCTACGAGGATGGCGGATGGGGCGGCCGGGTCGGCTTCGGGCAGCGCCCGGCCCTGCTGGTCGTGGACATGTACACGGCCTTCGTGGACCCCGCGTACCCCTTCGCGAGCCCCGGCGCCCGGGACTCGGCGCGGGTGATCGCGCGGCTCCTCGACGCCGCCCGGGCGGGCGGGGCGCCCGTCTTCTACACGCGCGGCGAGCGGGCGACGTGGCCGATCGAGCGCGGGCGCTGGAAGACCCGGGGAGTCTATCGGCCCATCATGGAGCGTCCCGAGGCCTACCAGATCGTGCCCGAGCTGGCGCCGCGCCCCGACGAGCCCGTGATCGTCAAGGCGTTCCCGAGCGGGTTCGTGGGGACCAATCTCCTCGCGTACCTCGTCTACCACGGCGTCGACACGCTCATCGTGACCGGTGCCGTCACGAGCGGCTGCGTCCGCGACACCGTGCTGGACGCCTTCAACCACAACTATCGCGTGATCGTGCCGGTGGAGGCCGTCTGTGACCGGGGACCCACGTCCCACAAGGTGACGCTCTTCGACATTCACATAAAGTACGGCGACGTGGTGCCCCAGGCGGAGGTGCTCGACTACCTGAAGACGGTCCGCTCCGGCGAGGCGAGCCTCGCCCTCGAGGAAGCCGCCACGCGCTGAGCGGTCCGGGCCTGCGCGCGCGCCGCACGGCTTCCCGGCCGGCTGCGCGGACGCCCGACATCAGCCGGTGGCTTCCGGACGCCCGGCGCGGCCGGCGTCCCGAGCTGCCGTCGCGCCCGAGCAGGTCCTGAAGACGCGCGAAGTCCACGTCCCCGCCGATCACGATTGCCACGACCTTCCGGCCGTTCTGCCATTCGGTCCGACCTGCGAGGAGCGCGGCGACTCCCGCGACCCCCGCCATCGGACCCCGGGCGCGTCTTGACAGGCTGTCGGGCCGCCCCGATCATGCGTCAAATGCCCGGGCCCGGCTCCCCGTCGCGCCACGAGTGGCGTCCCGCCGGGGTCGGAGCCACCGAAAGGAGCCCTGCATGAAGAGAATCGCCTGGTTGATCGCGGCGACGGTCCTGGTCGCCGGTCCCGCCTTGGCTGCGACCCCCAAGGACACGGTCGTCATGGCCAAGCAGATCGACGACATCATCTCGCTGGATCCCGCCGAGTCGTTCGAGTTCTCGGGCAGCGAGGCGGTCGGTAACATCTACGAGCGGCTCATCACCTACGACCTGAAGGACGTCAGCAAGCTCAAGGGCGAGCTGGCCGAGACCTGGTCGGTCGCCGCCGACGGCAAGACCTATACCTTCAAGATTCGGAAGGGCGTCCGCTTCCACTCGGGGAACCCACTGACGGCGCAGGACGCTGCCTACTCGCTCCAGCGCGCGGTCATCCTGAACAAGTCGCCGGGCTTCATCCTCACCCAGTTCGGCTTCACCAAGGAGAACGCGAAGGAGAAGATCCGGGCGACCGACGACCGGACGCTCGTGCTGGAGACCGGCGATGCGGTGGCGCCGACCTTCTTCTACTACTGCCTGACGGCGGTCGTGGGCGGCATCGTGGACCAGAAGACGGTCCAGAGCCACGAGAAGGACGGCGACTTCGGGAACGACTGGCTCAAGACGAACTCCG
>JBGQGN010000082.1:0-10338 GCA_041497395.1 Methylomirabilia bacterium | reverse complement strand
CCACGGAGGAGGCGTACGCGGCTGCCCTCGCGGCGCAGCTCGACGCCCTCATCGAGCGGGAGGGGCCGGACACGGTCGCCGCGTTCATCGCCGAGCCGGTCATGGGCACCGGCGGCGTGCTCGTGCCGCCTCGGACCTACTTCGAGCGCGTCCAGGCCGTGCTCCGGAAGCACGACGTCCTGATGATCGCCGACGAGGTCATCTGCGGGTTCGGGCGGCTCGGTCGCCTCTTCGGCTCCGAGGTCTACGGCATCGAGCCCGACCTGATGACCCTCGCCAAGGGGCTCACGAGCGGCTACTTCCCGCTCTCGGCGGTGGTCATCTCCGAGCGCGTGTGGTCGGTGCTCAAGGCCGGGTCGCCCGAGGTCGGCGCGTTCGCCCACGGCTTCACCTACAGCGGTCATCCGATCGGGGCGGCGGTGGCGATGGCCAACCTTGACATCCTCCTCGGCGAGGATCTGGTCGGCAATGCCGCGCGGACCGGCGCCTACTTGCAGACGGCTCTCCGAGAGCGGCTCGCCGCCCATCCGCTCGTGGGTGACATCCGGGGTCTCGGCCTCATCGCCGGTATCCAGCTCATCGCCGAGCGCGCAAACCGTCGGCCGTTCGACGCCGCGCTGAAGGTGAGCCAGCAGGTTGCGGCCCGGTGCCTCGAGGACGGGCTCATCGTCCGCGCGCTTCCCGTGGGCCACGTCATCGCGCTGTCCCCGCCGCTCTGCATCACGCGGGATCAGGTGGACCGTGTCGTGGACGGCCTCGACCGCGGGATCCGGACGGTCGGCGACGAGCTCGTGCGACAGGGCACGTGGAAGGCCGCCTAGCACCCGAGGTCCGGGCAGCGGGCGGGGCGGTCCTCCGAGTCGGGCCCGGCCGTCAGGTCGAGGTTCTCCTGGTCCATCGCCCCGGCCACCGGGACTGGACCTTGCCGAAAGGCAAGGTGGAGTCCGGCGAGTCGGACGAGGAGTGCGCGCTGCGTGAGGTTGCCGAGGAGACCGGCTTCGACTGTCTCCTCGGGCCCGGACTCGGCGAGAGCCGGTATCGCGACCGGCTGGGTCGCGACAAGGGAGTCCGCTACTGGGTGATGACCGTCCGAGCCGGCGCGTTCCAGCCGAATTCGGAAGTGGACGAGGTCCGCTGGGTCCCGGTGTCGGCCGCCGGGCGGCAGCTCTCCTACCCGGGTGACCGCGCCATCCTCGACGCGCTGGAGCCGGCGTTCCGGTCGCTCGTCCTCCTGGTCCGTCATGCGAAGGCGGGCGATCGCGATCGCTGGGCTGGTGACGACCGCCTGCGCCCGCTCGACGGGCGGGGGCGCCGCCAGGCGGACGCGATGGTGACGCCGCTCGCCGGCTACCCTCTCGCTCGGCTCGTCTCGAGCCCCTACGTCCGGTGCGTGCAGACCCTCGAGCCGCTCTCCGTCCGACTGGGGATGTCCGTCGAGCCCGATCAGGCGATCGCCGAGGGCGCCTCCGTCGAGGAAGCTCGCGCGCTTCTCGGGCGGCTCGGGCCAGGGCCGGTGGTCCTGTGCACGCACGGGGACGTCGTGGAGGCGCTGGTGGGCGAGGGCGAGCCGAAGAAAAAGGGCTCCACCTGGCTTCTGGCGCGTCGGGATGGGGGCGTGCAGCCAGTCCGCTACTGGCCCCCGCTCGCGTGATCCGGGGCCTCGCCTGAGCGAGCTCGACCCGATGCGCGAGCGCCGGGTGCGGCGGTCGCCGCCCGCTCGGGGCTAGGGGAGCCGGCTCAGGCCGCGACCGCGCGCGGAAGGATGGGCGCGTCGGCGTCGACGCGCTGGCCCGCCCGCAGGCAGAACGCCGGCATCAGCAGGCGCTCGGCGATCACCTCCGTGCCGCCGTTGTCCCGGAGGGAGAAGCGGCCACGCCGGTCGTCGAGCACCGTGACGTCGGCGACCGTGCCGGGGCGAAGGGTGCCCAGCTCGTCCTCCCGACCGAGCATCCGCGCGGCGTTCCGGGTCACCATCGGCACGACCTCCTCCAGCGCGAGCCCGCACGCCATCAGCCCCGTCATCGCGCGCGCGAGGCTGAAGCGCGTGCTCCCGGCGAAGGGGTGGAGCTCGGGGTCCGGGTGGGCGCCTGGCGGCGTGCCTGCCGGCCGCGGCACCTCGGTGTTGTAGCCGTGCAGATCGGCGCCGAGAGTGTCGGGCACGATCCCCGCGTCGAGCACCCGGCGCGCCACGTCGAAGCTGAAGTGGGAGCCGTGCCCCACGTCGATACGGAGGCCGCGCGCGAGCGCCTCACGGACGACCGGGTGCACGTGCCCCGCGCGGTCGACGAAGCCCCCGGGATGGCGAGTGAAGGGATGCGCGAGGACGTCCCCGGGGCGGAGGATCTCGACCACGCGCGGGAGGATCGCGTCCGGATCCGCGTCGCCCGCCCCCGACTTGGGCAGCGGCCAGAGCTGGCCGAAGTGGACGTAGAGCGGGAGATCGGCCTCGCGGGCGATCTCGGCGCCGAGGCGAAGGACCGCGAGCCCCCAGCGCGCCACGCCGCCGATCTCGGCGTGGGCCTTGATGCCGCGGACCAGGTCCGCGTTCTCCTGGGCGGCGCGGATGGTGGCGGGGACGTCGACGCCGTCGGGACCGTAGAGCGCCGGGTAGTAGTGGCCCTCGAGCCCCCCGACGAGGTAGGCGGACAGGAAGGCGTAGATCCGGGTCGCCGCCGGCTCCGCGACGAACTTCCGGAAGCCCGGGAGCGTCATGCAGCTCGGGCCGCCCTGGTCGACCACGGTGGTCGTCCCCGAATGCACGCCCACCATGTCGGCCTCGAGGCCGAAGCGGCCGGTGACGTACTGGTAGACGTGCGCGTGGGTATCGATGAGCCCGGGGAGGACGATCTGTCCGCGGACGTCGACGACCTCACGAGCGTCCCCGGGGGGGAGGGCCGGGGCCACCGCCGCGACCCGGCCGGCGCGGAGGCCCACATCGAGCGCGGCGTCGACGCCCTGGGCGGGGTCGATCACGCGGCCGCCCCGGAGCACGAGGTCATAAAGGGTCCCCGGCATGGCGTCCTCCTCGGCCCACATCCTAGCACCGGCTCGCACGCGGCGGCTCCCACGCGCCAACTCCGCGTCCGGACTGGCTATTCGAGTCTCCCCCTCCGGGCCGCTGTGCCCTCCCGAATTCGTCGGATTGTGCTGGATTGTCGCGGGTCGTCGTGGGACCGTGGGCACAGTTCTGGGCACATGGCGGTGGTATGATTACCGCCCCCAGGAGCAGCGCGTGGCAGAGGACAAGAAGACCGCCAGTGCAGTCCCACCGTACCTCGTGGCGGCTTTGATCTGCGATGTTGCCGTGCGGGATCCAAGCTCCGGCAAGCAGAACCTCATCGGTATCTTCGACACGCTTCGGGCGGCAAAGTTTCCTACCGCTCAGCCAATGGGATTGTACTTGAAGGTCACAGATGCCTCCGGCTACTACCCGATCCGCGTCGACTTTGTCCGCAGTGACTCGGATAAACTATTGACGCAAGCCCACGGAAACCTGAACGCGCCCGATCGGATGAAGTCTTTCCACATGAGCGTGAACTTCACACCTCTGCCGATCCCGGCGGCGGGACGGTATGAGTTTCGACTCTACGCGAGCGAGATGTACCTCGGCAGCGCTTTCTTGGACGCGTCCCCTGCCAACGGTAAGATGTAAGAGAGGAAGCCATGTCGATCATCACCGCTCACATTGAGGCTAGCCAAGTAGCCGCCCGCATTGCGCGGCGAGGGCCACCGGGCGCTGTCATTCCTCTCCGCCCAAGGACCCTCGGGGCGCGTGTGCAGCGACCAGACAATCAGCTACGCCTTGGCTCGCTGCGTTCAGGGCGGCTTCGAGTGCGGTCAGCATTCCGGGTTGAGATTCAGCGATTGGATGGCCGTGTTGTCGCGCACGCGGAGGAGATCAACGAATTTGGCTTCGGTGCGAACCTATCAGAGGCAATCGCTGATCTTCAGGGGACGATCGCGGAACTGTACGACACGCTTGAGTCCGAGGAGAGTCGGCTGGGCCCTGACCTCAGGCGTGTGTGGGAGGTGCTCCGAAAGAAGGTCCTCCGGAGACCCTGACCATCAAAGCGAAGGAGTTCGACCACCTCGTTGAGAAGTTCGGGTTTCAGACTCCCAACAGCGGAGATCGGCTGGCTTGGTTTGAGCATGAAGGCAAGATTGTGACTCGAACACGTCGCTCCCACGGGTCCGGAGATGTGCCGATGCAGCATGCGATCCGACAACAGCTTAAGCTGAGCGACCAACAGTTGCGAGCGGCGGTCGATTGCTCCCTCAGCCGGGACGGTTATGTCGGCATCCTTCGGGCGAAGGGTTTGATCGAGCCGGAGCCGCCGAAGACAAACCCCACACAGTAACTGGTCGGGTTAGAGCCCGACACCCTCCCGCAGCACCTCTCGTCAGAATCGTCGTTGGCTTGGGTGCGCCAGGCTACCGGCGGTACGCAATCGTTGATGAGGCGATGCAGCGGGAGGCGGCGGAGAAAGCTGGCGCGGGCGGAGGGGCTCCTGGGCTGACCGGCCGCGCTGGGCACAATCGTGGGCACAACGGACACAGTCAGTGCGTCGTGTCCCACAACTACCCACGGTGAGTGTAGCTCAATGGGGAACGCGTTCGACTCGCCGTCCGGCCTGCCAGACGTCGAGCACCTGCCAGAGCGCGGTGATCTCCCGTGTGGGGTCGCCCCGCACGACCAGGACGTCGGCCTGGCGTCCCGGCGCGAGTCGACCGGCCACGGCGCCGACACCGATCGACTCGGCGGCCCCGGTTGTCGCGGCGCCGATCGCGTCCCCGTACGAGAGCCCCGCCTGGGCCAGCATGTCGATCTCATGGACGAACTCCCCCGGCGCGTACCACCCCCAGGGGGAATCGGAGCCCGCCGTCATCCGGACCCCGGCCCTGGCCATGCGCCCGATCGCGTCGACCCGAATGTCGAGGGCACGGCGCTGGCGATCGAGGTGAGCGGCCAGCTCGACCGTGAGGTGGCCTTCACGCTCCCGGGTCGCCCGGAGGCGCTCGATCCCAGCCTTCATGACGTAGAGGGTCGGGTTCACCCATGCCTTGGCCGCCGCGAGGCGCTCGACGAGATCCGGGCGGTAGCGATACGTACCATCCGGCTCATTGAAGACACAGTGGACGATCATGTCCACGCTCGCGTCGAGGCAGTTCTGGACCCCCTGCGCCGACGTGCAGTGGGCCGCCGTGAGCTTCCCGTGGCGATGCGCCTCGTCGGTCATCGCTGCCAGCTCGGGAACGGTGTAGGAAGCGCGGTTCGGGTCGGACGTTCGGGTCGACCCCCCGGTGGCCACGATCTTGATGTAGTCGGCGCCCTCCTTGAGGAGCTTCCGCACCTCGGCGCGCACGGCGTCCTGGCCGTCGGCCTCGGAGCCGAAGTAGCCCATAGGACCGCCCGTGATGGTGATGGGGCGGCCGCAGATCACCATCCGCGGCCCGGGCGCGAGCTCCCGGCGGATGCCCTCGCGGAGCGAGAAGGCGACCCGGCCCTTGGCCCCGTTCTCCCGGAGCGTGGTCACGCCCGAGTGGAGCAGCGTGCGCGCGTTCTTCGCGGCCTGGAGGAGGAGGATGTCGTCGTCCTCCTTCGCCACGTCGTCTCCGAGCGTGCCATCACCGGGCGCGACCAGGTGGGTGTGCGCGTCCACGAGACCGGGCAGGATCGTCGCCTCGCCGTAGTCGACACGACGGACCGAGGCTCCGGCCGGCGCCTCGACCTCTCCACGCCTGCCCAGGGCCACCACGCGGCCCGCTTCGATCAGGAGGGCTGCATCGGCCAGGGGCGTGACGCCTTCGCCGTCGAGCAGCCGCGCGGCGCTGAGCAGGCTGAACCGGGCAGGCGGGACCGGATC
Organism: Methylomirabilia bacterium; assembly: GCA_041497395.1. GTDB lineage: Bacteria > Methylomirabilota > Methylomirabilia > Rokubacteriales > DASRDR01 > DASRDR01. The sequence goes on along the minus strand of JBGQGN010000082.1, from coordinate 4,474 downwards.
GGCGTGGTCTGGTCTAGGGCGTCCTGTCATCGGTCTCCTCCGGGCCATGGGGTGCGATGCCTGGGGCTAGACGGTCGCGCGGCACGATAGTGGTCCGCGCGGCCGGCGTCAAGGCGGTGAGAGAGGGGCGGCCGGTCAGATGGCGACCCTCTTGACAGGCGATCCTCTTCTTGGTCAATTCGAGGTGACGGGGGGCGCGCGAGCCCCGTCGAGGGCTCACAGTGGGAGCCCGCCAAAGGAGACGATCCATGGAGGACACGCCACCGCGCTAGGGGACGCCGTCACCGGGCAATCCGGCGACGGAACCCAGACGTGATGGCTCCCCTGTGCAGGGGAGCGCGCAGGCCGTCCCGGGAACGCTCCACGTGCGAGCGGGGACGCGAGCGCAGATGGATCCGCCGGGGGGTGGGGCCCCGCTCCCCGGCGAGTCCTTGTCGGGATCCCTACCAGCTGCTGGAAGCGCCGCCGCCGCCCGAGGATCCGCCGCCCCCCGAGAAACCGCCGCCGGAGGAGCCGCCGCCCGACGAGCCCCCGCTGCTCCAGCGTCCGCCACGCCCGCCCGTGGCAGGGGTGATCACCCAGCCGTGCCGCTCGCGGAACTTCTTGCCGCCGGGACTGTGGAGCATGCTCCGGACGACCGGGAACAGCGCGAGCCAGCTCCCGGCCGCGATCACGCCGCCGTGCGGCGGGAGCACGATCGACGGGAAGATCGCGTAGAACGGCGTCAGGAAGAGGTAGAGGAACCAGCCGGCGGAGCCCGGCGTGAGGAGCGCGAGCACGGAGAACGTCCCGATCACGACGAGGAACATGCCCGAGAAGAGGAGGATTCCAGCGATCGAGCCGATCTGGCGAGCCGGATCGCGACGCGGCGACGGGAGCGGTGCTCCCTCGATGACCGCCGTGATGGCGTCGACGCCGGCCTCGATGCCGGCCCCGAAGTTCCCGGCGCGAAAGTGGGGTCGGACGATGTCGTCCAGGATCTGCCGCGAGCGGGCGTCGGTGAGGCGGTCCTCGAGGCCGTAGCCGACCTCGATCCGCATGCGGCGCTCCTGTCGCGCCACGACGAAGAGGACCCCGTCGTTGACACCCTTCCGGCCGAGCTTCCAGGTCTGGAAGACCCGCACCGCGTAGTCCTCGATCGAGTCGCCTTCGAGGCTGTCCATCGCGAGGACCGCGACCTGGGCGCCGGTCCGGCGCTCCAGGTCCGCGAGCTTCGTCTCGAGGCTCTCCCGGAGCGGCGGCGGGACGATGCCCGCCAGGTCGTTCACCCGGGCGGCGAGGAACGGCACCTCCTTCGCGCTCCAGGCGGCGGGAGCCGCGAGCAGCAGGGCGAGGCTGGCGAGCAGGAGGAGGCGCGGAGCCCGTTCGCCTCCCCGGACGCTCGGGCGCCGAACCGCTCCGGCGACGCGGCGGGTCACTCGCGGCCCAGGCGGAGCTGACCGGGGAGCTCGTCCCGATCGTCCGGTCGCGGAGGGAGGCGGCCCACCAGGGTCGCGCAGCGTCGGATGCCGTCGGCGAGGGCCGGCCCGGGCTGGCCCCGGCGCATGCCGGCCACGATGCCGGCCACGACCTCCTCCCATTCGCCCGGGGTGACGACTCCGTCGAGGCCGCGGTCGGCGCGAACGACGACCCGGCGCTCGAACAGGGAGACGAAGATCAGGATTCCGGTGCGATCGCGGGTGCGGAAGATCTCTTCCGCCAGGAAGGCCTCGGTCGCGCGCTGGCGCACTCGCTCGGCCAGGACTTCGGGGGGTACCAGGAGGCGGCGCAGGGCAGGAAAGGCGAACGCCGCGAGCCAGCCCAGCGCGGCGCCGGTTGCCGGCGGCAGCGCGATCCAGAGGGCCACGGGGCCGCCCCAGAACTCCCCGGCCCAGCGGATGAGGGCGGCGGCCAGGGCTCCGGCGAGGGCGCCCAGGGTCGCGGCGGTCCACACGGCGCGCGCGTAGCGGTCCGAGCGCTCGACGGCGTACGGGACGATCTCGCCGGCGCTCCGCGTCTCCACCTCGCGCACGGCCGCTTCGATCGCCGCGCGATCCGCCGGCGAGAAGAACCGCTCGAGTGACAAGGCCGTCACGCCTCCTGGGCCGAGCGCCGGGCGGCGGTCCCGGACGCTGTCGGGCCGACGAAGTGTAGCACGCGGGCGGCGCCGCCCACGGCACGCCAAGGTGGGCTAGAATGCCCGACGACCCCCGATGTCGGATCCGCCCCAACCCCGAGCCACGAGGAGTGCCGATGCCCCCGCGCGACCGCCGGATTCGCCTGCACATCCAGAACGACCCGCTGAGCCCCAACGACGCCGTGACGCCTCCCAGGTTCGCCAGCGGCGCGACCGGCGTCCCGGAGCTCCGCCGGCGGGTGCGGGTGACCTTCGGCGTCGACCCGCCGGCTCTCGAGGAGGGGCTCCGCGAGGCGGAGATCCTGGTTGCCGCGCACGTCGACGGCCGGGACCTCGCGACCCGGGCGCCTCACCTCCGGTGGATCCAGTCGACGAGCGCGGGTGTCGAGAAGCTGGTGCCGCTCCTCCCGCCGGACGTGGTCCTGACCAACGCGAGCGGGGTCCACATTCTCAAGGGGGGCGAGTACGCGATGACCGCCCTCCTCATGCTGAATCACGGGGTGCCGCACTTCGTGACGCGCCAGCGGGAACGGCGGTGGGATCCGATCTTCATGACCCCGATCGCAGGCCGCACGGTGGTGATCGTCGGGGTCGGCCGGATCGGCGGGGAGGTGGCGCGCCTCGCGCGGCGGTTCGGCCTCCGCGTCCTCGGCGTGCGCCGGAGCGGCCGGCCGCACCGCTGGGTTCACCGGATGTTCACCACGAAGGGGCTGCGCGTCGCGCTCCGTCAGGCCGACTTCGTCGTCGTCACGACCCCGCTCACGCCCGACACGCGAGGCCTCATCGGCGCGAAGGAGCTCGACTGCCTGCCACGGCACGCCGGCCTCGTGAACCTGGGGCGGGGAGCCGTGGTCGACTACGACGCTCTGTCCGCGAAGCTCTGGACCCGGGAAATGTCGGGCGCGGTGCTCGACGTGTTCCACGAGGAGCCCCTTCCTCCCGAGTCTCCCCTCTGGACCACGCCCAACGTCATCGTGAGCCCGCACTGCGCTGTCGACGACGGGCGAGCCTACGTGTCGCGGTGTCTCGACATCTTCTTCGACAACCTGCGGCGCTACCTGGGCGGCCGGCCGCTCCGGAACGTCGTCGATCGCGCCCAGGGCTACTGACCCGGCGCTCCCGTCGGCTCCGATGACCGACGCGCCGAAGACCAACGCCGCGCGGCTCCTCGAGGCGCGGGGCGTCGAGCACCGGGTTCGCGTCTACGACGCCGAGCGCGCGTTCCACTCGGCCGACGAAGCGGCCAGCCTCCTGGGCGTGCCCGCCGCCTCGGTCCTCAAGACGCTCGTCATTCTGCGGGAGACGACGGGGCGGGCGAAGCCGCTCCTCGTTCTCGTGCCCTCGGACCGGCAGGTCGACCTGAAACGCCTCGGGCACGCGCTGGGGGAGAAGCGGCTGCGCATGGCCAGCCAGCGAGAGGCCGAGCAGCTCTCGGGCCTCAAGGTCGGCGGGATCTCGGCGCTGGCCGTGCGAGCGGGAGCGTTCGAGGTGCTGGTGGATGCGAGCGCGGCGGGCCGGGAGCGGGTCCACGTGAGCGCGGGCGTTCGCGGCGTGGATCTCGAGCTGGGGGTCCGGGACCTCCTCGAGGTCACCGGCGGCCGCCTGATCGACGCGTCGAGAGAGTCCGCATCGGGGATGGACGGGGAGGGTGCACGGGGATGAGCGATCAGCTCGAGCGCAACAAGCAGACCGCGATGGCCTTCTACGACCTGATGTTCAACCAGGGCAAGCCAGCGGAGGCTGTCCGGAAATGCGTGGGGGACGTCTACATCCAGCACAACCCCGGTGTGGCCGATGGCAAGGAGCCGTTCATCCGCTTCTTCAAGCGGATGGCGACGGAGCATCCGGGCAAGCGCGTGCACGTGAAGCGCGCCATTGCCGAGGGGCACTACGTCGTCCTGCATTGCCACCAGGAGTGGCCGGGGGACGAGGACTGGGCCGGCATGGACATCTTCCGCTTCGACGAGGCCGGCAAGATCGTGGAGCACTGGGATGTCCTCCAGGTCGTTCCGCAGGAGTCGGCGCACGGCAACACCATGTTCTGAAAGTTCCCGGCAGCAGTCAGGCGCCGTCGTCAAGCCCGCCGTCGGGTAGAGCTTCGAAGCTGCGCTCCGGCGATGTCCACCGGCTGGCGGCCCCTCCTCTCGGAGGGGGTACCTCGGGCCGCGATCGCTCAGGCGGGCTTGCGCCAGACGCCGAGCACGGACTTGCCGACCCGGAAGCGCAGGAGGGGATCGAGCGCACGCGACACGGGAATCATCCAGCCGTCCCAGACGGCGATGTCGCGGGTCGTCGGGAGCCGGCGGTGCAGCAGGAGGCGGTTCGTCGCGGAGGCGATGAGGCCCACGCTGTCCAGGT